>NZ_JBBCZC010000017.1:0-73056 GCF_037144575.1 Sporosarcina sp. USHLN248 | reverse complement strand
TCCGCGAGCTACTTTCAGTATTGAATGAGAAAAATACAAGAACAGGTGGCGAAAAACGATTCGTTTTTCGCCACCTGTTCTATTTTAGGGACTTATTGGACAGCCCCTTTATCATTATTTTGCTGGAACGACTGAACCGTTCCACTCTTCCAAGATAAAGTCTTGAATCTCTTTTGATTTCAATACTTCTACGAGCGCTTTGACCGCTTCTTTGTCCTCGTCGCCTGCACGCACTGCGATGATGTTGACGTAAGGTGAATCTGTCGCTTCAAGTGCAATCGCATCTTCCAATGGGTTCAAGCCAGCGTCAATCGCATAGTTGGAGTTGATGAGCAATGCATCGCCCTCATTGTTTTTATACAATTGCGGCATCATTGCTGCTTCGTAATCAGGCTCGAACTTTAAGTTTTTTGGATTGTCGACAATGTCGCTTATTTCAGCTTTTACTTTTTCGACGCCATCCGCAAGCGTAATCAAACCGTTTTCTTCAAGCATTGCAAGCACGCGTCCGTGGTCAGCTACAGAGTTGCTAATTAGGATTGTCGCGCCATCCGGTAAATCATCCAAGGAATCGTATTTTTTCGAATAAATGCCGATCGGTTCAATATGGATGGCACCCGCATTTACAAAGTCGTATCCGAAATCAGCGATTTGCCCTTCGAAGTAAGGGATATGCTGGAAGTAATTTGCATCGATAATGCCAGATTCCAAATCTTTATTCGGTAAAATATAGTCTTGATAAGGCTCAATTTCCAACTTGTACCCTTTTTCCTCCATTAAAGGCGTTGCTTTTTCTAAAATAATGGAGTGAGGTGTATTGGACGCACCAACTTTAATCGTTTTTTGCTCTTCGTTGCCGCCACTTGCATTATCGCCTTTATCTTTCGTTCCGCATGCTGATAGCGCGAGGATAAGAGCAAGCAGAATGAATAGCGAACTGATTTTCTTCATAATAAGTACCCCCTACAATATTTATATAATAAACAGGCATATCCTGTTATTAACGTTTGTCCACTTTCTTCACAGATAGGTCTCCAATGAACTGGATTGCAAATACAATAATTAAAATAATGACAGTAGCAACAAGCATGACATCGCTCCGGCTTCTTTGGAAGCCTTCATAGTATGCCAAGTTCCCTAATCCGCCTGCTCCGATCACACCAGCCATCGCAGTATAACCGACTAACGCAATTGCCGTAACTGTAATGCCCGAAAGCAAAGCAGGCAATGATTCAGGCAATAACACCTTAAAAATGATCGTTTTTGTTTTCGCACCCATCGATCTCGCAGCTTCAATAACACCTTTATCAATTTCTTGCAATCCGATTAACACCATCCGAGCATAAAACGGAGCAGCACCGATTACGAGAGCAGGTAGAGCAGCTTCCGGCCCACGCATTGAACCGACGAGTAACGTAGTAAACGGGATCAGTAAAATTATGAGTATGATAAACGGAATTGAACGAAAAATATTAACAATGGCTCCCGTGAATATGTTGACAATCCGATTTTGCCAAAGTTGCCCTGGGCCCGATAAAAACAACAGAATGCCGAGTGCTAATCCGAAAATGAAAGTAAATAAAGTTGATACACCCGTCATATATAATGTTTCGACGGTCGCCTTCCACATTTTTTCCCAATCAATATTAACAAATAAAGATTCATTCATTGCCTATCACCTCTGTTTTTACACCTTGTTCATGAAGATAGGCAATTGCCTCATCCATTTCCGCTTTCTCCCCTACAAGCTGGAGCAATAGCGTTCCGTAAGCTCCGCCTTTCGTTTGCGAAATATTTCCTTGCACAATATTCACTTCAACATCGTATTTACGAATCAAGTTAGCCAACACTGGCTGTTCTGTTCGCTCTCCGATAAAGAATAGCTTGATGATTGTGCCTTCGGAATAGTCCTTTTTCAAATTGCCAAGTGCCTCATTTGTCCCAGCAGGCTCCGTCACTTGCGAAACAAATCGTTTCGTAACAGGCGCTTGCGGTGACTGGAAAACATCTAATACTTGTCCGATTTCTACTACTTTTCCTGCTTCCATTACAGCTACCCGATGACAAATTTTCCGAATTACGTGCATCTCGTGTGTAATGAGGACAATTGTCAATCCTAACCGTTCATTGATGCTCGTCAATAATTCTAAAATCGAATCCGTTGTTTCTGGATCGAGAGCTGACGTTGCTTCATCGCATAGAAGAACTTCAGGATCGTTCGCCAATGCGCGTGCAATTCCTACCCGTTGCTTTTGCCCGCCCGATAATTGTGATGGATACGCATTTTCCCTTCCGGCCAAGCCGACTAAATCGATTAGCTCGGAAACCTTTCTGTCACGCTCCGCCTTTTTCACACCTGCTATTTCCAGTGGAAAGGCGATGTTTTCCTTTACGGTTCTTGACCAGAGCAAGTTGAAATGCTGGAAGACCATACTAATTTTCTGACGGGCTTTACGCAGCTCTTGACCTTTCATTGCAGTAATTTCCCGCTTTCCAATCTTGATGCTCCCCGAAGTCGGCATATCAAGTCCATTCAACAAGCGGATCAATGTACTCTTTCCTGCTCCGCTATAGCCGATAATCCCGAAAATTTCACCTTCCGTTATCGTAAAGGACACGCCGTCCACAGCAGCTATGCCGTTTTCTTTGGAACCGAACCTTTTTTCCACTTTAGATAATTGAATCATTTTCCCACCTCATATTTCTGATCATCCGAACGTGCAAACGCCAGCACTTTCCTTCATTTATAATTAACATAAATGAAACCTTTTTATCTTATAAAGTAAAACTCCCATAAATGAGGTTTTTCTTCAAAAATAAAAAACCTTCCTGCAGACAAGCAGAAAGGTTCAATATGTTATAGTACTATAAACATTTGTCCAATCTCTCATCTTCCAAAGCAAAAGCTTTGCGTGACTTGGCACCATTTCACATTCATGACGGTTGCCGGGCTTCATAGGGCACTTCCCTCCACCTCTCTTTATAAGAGTGACGTATTGAATTGTTAAATACATTTATATCATAATTACAGTTTAGAAGTCAACTTAACTTTTCAAGAAGATACGGGATTGATTGAAATGCGTAGATTTTATGGGTGATTTTACCGTTCTTTTGGATTAGCAGGCAAGGGACGCTTTCTATTTGGTAATCGACCGCCAAATCTTGCACGTAATTCATGTCGGCTTTCCCAATCGGCAAATCAGGCTTCATGACAGAAATGACCTCCAACATTTTGGAAGCTACCGCACATGTGCCGCATAATGGCGTATATAAATAATAGACCGATAAAGGTTTTTCCTTACTGTTTTCCCATTGTTCTCTCGTCCAATTTTCGATTCCCAACTTAACCACCCTCAATATAAAAGAAATTCGGGATGCACTTTGAAATCTGCTCTTAACAAAATTTCTGCTATTTTGCGCAAAGGGGTTTTCTCCACCTGTCCATAAAGGCGCTCCGTATAGAGATGGATCGCTTCGGGATATTCTCGGATGAATAACTGTCTAAGCTTATCGCCGGAGTCATCTGCATCCATGAAAACATAGAGATCATATCCTTCAAATGGATATAAAAGCTCTTCCATGCGATACGAGCTGACCGTTCCATTCGTGCAAATGATGGCAACTTGCTCTGACAACACCTTCTGGATTCTCTTTTTGTCGGATAAACCTTCAACAATTAAGAGCTTTTCTGCCTTCATGACATGCTCCCTCCCGAAGAAAAACGAAAAGCCCCAGTTTTCACCGGCGCTTTCACGTATGATTATTCACCAACAGTCATTTTGTCATACTCTTCAGCAGACATTAGCGCATCCAATTCTGACTCATCTGTTGCTTCAACGACGATCATCCATGCACCTTCATATGGAGATTCATTAACCAATTCAGGGCTATCTTCCAACTCTTCGTTCACTTCAATGACTTTACCGCTAATTGGAGCATAAAGTTCAGAAACAGTTTTTACAGATTCAACACTGCCAAAAGGCTCATCCACTTTCACTTCATCACCGACTTGAGGTAGTTCAACGAAAACGATATCCCCCAATTCAGATTGAGCAAAATGTGTAATACCAATTCGATATTTACCGCTTTCATCTTTTACCCATTCGTGTTCTGCAGAAAAACGCAAATTTTTAGGTGTGCTCATCCCATAACCCCTCCATCACTCTACATTTATTGATTCTATTTAATTCTGACATAATTCCATCTTAAAGACAAGGGAGTTATTCACTTCCCCCATACTTCCTCGAACTGCTCTTCTTTAAAGCCTACCGTCACTTTTTCACCATCTGTAAGAAGCGGTCTTTTCAGTAGCATGCCGTCTGAAGAAAGCAGTTTTATCTTCTCTTCGTCCGTCATTGCAGGCAACTTGTCCTTCAAGTTCAGCTCACGGTATTTCATGCCGCTCACATTGAAAAATTTCTTGAGCTCCAAATTGGAGGCTTTTATGATTTTTTCAAGTTCAGCTGCTGTTGGCGGATTTTGTGTAATATCGATTTCCTTGAATTCGATGCCTTTGTCTTCAAGCCATTTTTTAGCTTTTCTGCACGTGCCGCATTTATTGTAGCCATAGTACGTCAATGCCATACTTCTCAACACCTCCATTTAGCCCCATTATAACAGAAAAGCCACCCAGGTATACAAGCATACCCGAGCGGCATATGTGGCAATTCAATTACGATGTTTTTACGTACAGTTCATGAGTAAGACCCATGCAATCAAAACTACATAACGAAATGGTAGACTTCAACAGCTCGATATTAAAGGATATATTTTTCCGCTTCAATCAATTTTGCAGCTGCTTCACGTTTCTTCGCAATGATATTGTAAGGATTCGAACGAGTTAGCTTGCGCAGTGCTGACAACATCATGCGCTGATTGTCTCCTTCCACTGAAGCAAGCAATGTTTCTTTTGCATCCTTTTCGATTGCTTCGAATGCTTCCTGACAGAAGATTTCAGTATATAAGATCTTTTGTTGTTCTTTATCAGCGCCATTTTTCGCCACTGCTTTTTCCGTACGCAATAGTGCAGATTCCATTGCGAAAATATTGTTCGCGATATCCGCGATATTCACAAGCACTTCTTGCTCTTGTTCAAGCTTCGTTCCGAAGCGTTGCGCAGCCATTCCAGCTGCCAACAAACCGATTTTCTTCGCGTTTTTCACTAACACTTTCTCTTGTGCCAAAGGCTCGTCGCCAATTTCTTCTGGCATCATCATAAGCAATTCTTCTTGCAAGCCTTGTGCTTTTTCAAGCAATGGCAGTTCGCCTTTCATCGCTTTTTTCAAGAATGTGCCAGGCACGATCAACCGGTTAATTTCATTTGTACCTTCAAAAATTCTATTTATGCGTGAATCGCGGTAAATACGCTCTACTTCATACTCTTGCATAAAGCCGTATCCGCCATGCAGTTGAACAGCCTCATCAACAATGTAGTCAAGCACTTCAGATCCAACAACTTTGTTAATGGAGCATTCGATTGCATACTCCGCAATCGAAGCTGCAACAGCTTTACCGTCTTTTTGCTCTTCAGGCGTCATTTGGCTATTGCGCTCTTCAAAATAACCGACTGTACGGTAAATTAAACTTTCAGTTGCGTACAATTTCGATGCCATTGTCGCAAGCTTTTCTTTCGTTAAATTAAATGAAGAAATTGGCGTTTTGAACTGCTGGCGCTGATTTGCATACGTGATCGCTAATTCAAGAGCACGTTTTGAGCCTCCGATTGTGCCTACGCCTAATTTATAGCGCCCGATATTAAGAATGTTAAACGCAATTACATGTCCTCGACCGATTTCTCCTAATAGGTTTTCAACAGGCACTTCGGCATCTTCAAGAATCAATGTACGTGTAGAAGAGGATTTAATACCCATTTTCTTCTCTTCCGCGCCGACAGATACGCCAGGGAAATCTTTTTCAACGATGAACGCAGAGAATTTATCGCCGTCAATTTTTGCGTAGACAACGAATACATCTGCAAAACCAGCGTTTGTAATCCACTGTTTTTCACCATTCAAAATGTAATGCGTTCCTGCCTCATTTAATTTTGCAGTCGTTTTCGCGCCTAAAGCATCCGATCCGGAACCTGGCTCAGTCAATGCGTAGGCAGAAATTTTTTCACCCGTTACGGAGTTTGGAAGGTACTTCTTCTTTTGCTCTTCATTTCCGAAAAGAACGATCGGCAATGTACCGATTCCAACGTGTGCACCATGCGTAATGGAAAACCCGCCAGCTACTGACATCTTCTCTGCGATTAGTGCAGATGAAATTTTGTCAAGGCCCAAGCCATCGTATTCTTCAGGAACATCCGCGCCAAGCAGACCTAATTCTCCTGCAGTTTTCAATAGTCTTACAGAGTGTTCAAATTCATGGTTTTCCAAGTTTTCAATAACGGGAGCAACTTCATTTTTTACATAGTCCTCTGTCGTTTTTGCAATCATTTTATGCTCATCTGTAAAATCCTCTGGCGTAAAGACACGTTCAGGTTCAATGTCTTCAATTAAAAATGCTCCACCACGAATTAAGTCAGTCGTTTTTGTTTCAGCCATTTGAAATTCCTCCTTAATATTTTATGAGAGGCAGCCACTTACACTTATTTAATTTAGCGTACATAAATGTAATGACTGGCACCCAAGATCGTTGATTATTGTTCAAGTAAATGCGTTTTGCAGGAATGGTTTTAGATAAAGATGTGCTGCTCTTGTATTTATGTGCACTCTACACATTGCTTTTGTTCGATGTGACAGGCAGGGCTTTTATGTGCTCCTAACGCTGCGCTTTTACTCGCAAAGCCCGTTCTGCGTGACGGGCTTCGCTTTTGTTTCCATCCAGACTCCGGGCGGCAACCCCTCGGTCACTTCAGGATTGGATTTAGGGCAAAGAGCGCCCTAAGTCCAATCCTTCCAGTGCCTGTCGGGGTTGAGCAGCCGCCCTACGCTTTAGTCACATCCAGACTCCGGACGGCAGCTCCTCGGGTCGTTTCAGATAGGAAGCTAAGGCAAAAAGCGCCTTAGTTTCCTATCTTCCGACATACAGGACGTATTAGTGCCGACGTTGCCGCAGGACGCGGCGCTCTTAGTCGGCCAACGCCTGTCGGAGCTAAACGCCCCTCTCCGCTTTTGTTATCATCCAGACTCCGAGGGGCAGCTCCTCGGGTCGTTTCAGATAGGAAGCTAAGGCAAAAAGCGCCTTAGTTTCCTATCTTCCGACATACAGGACGTATTAGTGCCGACTTTGCCGCAGGACGCGGCGCTCTTAGTCGGCCAACGCCTGTCGGAGCTAAACGCCCCTCTCCGCTTTTGTTATCATCCAGACTCCGGCGACCAGCTCCTCGGGTCACTTCAGAAAAGAGTCTAAGGCAAAAAGCGCCTTAGGCTCTTTTCTTCCAGTGCCTGTCGGAGCTAACCGGTCGCCTCCGCTTTTGTTATACCATTTCAAATACTCCGGCTGCTCCCATTCCGCCACCGATGCACATTGTGACGACGCCGAATTGTTTGCCTTGGCGTTTTAGTTCGTTCATTAATTTCAATGTCAGGACAGATCCGGTTGCGCCTAGTGGGTGGCCAAGGGCGATTGCGCCGCCGTTGACGTTTACTTTATCCATATCCAAGCCTAAATGGCGGACGACTTGCAATGATTGGGAAGCGAATGCTTCGTTCAATTCCCAAAGGTCAATATCGTCAATGGAAAGCCCCGCTAATTTAAGTGCTTTCGGAACTGCTTCAATCGGTCCGATTCCCATTACTTCAGGGGGCACTCCGCCTACCGCAAAGGAACGGAATTTGGCGATTGGCTTCAAGCCTTTTCCTTCAGCCACTTCGCGATCCATTACTAGCACGGATGCTGCACCGTCTGAAGTTTGCGAAGCGTTCCCTGCTGTAACAGAGCCTTTTACTGAAAATGCTGGACGCAGCTTCGCCAACACTTCCATTGTTGTTCCGTGACGGACACCTTCATCCATTTCGAACATAAAAGTCTTTTCTTGATATTTGCCGCTGTCGTCGACGAATCGCTTAACAACTTCAACCGGCACGATTTCATCTTTAAATTTCCCCTCTGCAATCGCTGCCGCCGCTCGTTCATGCGATCTTACAGCAAATGCGTCTTGGTCTTCACGGCTCACGTCATACTTCATCGCAACTTGTTCAGCAGTATGCCCCATGCCCATATAATATTGTGGTGCTGTTTCCGCCAATTTGAAGTTTGGACGGATCGTATTGCCCATCATCGGCACCATGCTCATCGATTCAACGCCGCCAGCGATAATCGCTTCAGAATGACCTAACATAATGCGTTCTGCTGCATAGGCAATCGATTGCAATCCAGATGAACAGAAACGGTTCACTGTAATTGCAGGCGTCGTATCTGGCAATCCTGCCAAAGCGCCGATATTGCGTGCAATATTCATCCCTTGCTCAGCTTCAGGCATTGCACAGCCCATAATTAAATCATCTATCGGTCCATCATAACCATTTGCCCTCTTTAAAGTTTCCTTGATAACCAAGGCTCCCATATCATCGGGACGGACAGTCGCAAGTGAACCTCTGCCCGCTTTTCCGACCGGCGTTCTTGCACCGGCTACAATTACTGCTTCACGCATTCGACTTCCTCCTTTTTACTTTGACGCTAATCAGTTGCGCAACGGTTTCCCTTTGAGCAACATATGCTGCATGCGCTGTTGTGATTTCGGTTCAGCTACGAGGCTCAAGAACGCTTCACGCTCAAGGTCCAACATGTATTGCTCATCGACTAAAGTTCCATATGGCACTTTGCCACCAGATAATACATACGCTAATTTCTTCGCGATTTTCAAATCATGGTCGCTAATGTAACCAGACAAGTACATGCCTTCAGCACCTAAGAGCATCGTTGCATAGCCGGAATCTCCAGTCACCGGAATCTTCTCTTTCTTCGGAGGTGTATATCCACCTTCATACAATGCCAATGCCGCCTGTTTCGCATCATAAATTAAGTGATCCGGATTTACGCTAATGCCATCTGCAAAATCAAGGAAGTTGTTTTCACGCGCTTCTTCAGCAGATGTCGATACTTTTGCCATTGCAATTGTTTCAAATACTTTGTTCGCGACGTATTGATAGTCTACTTGAACACCGTTCGGTAACCCTTTCAAATGCTTTGAATAGAGGTTGACGTTTCCACCGCCGCCAGGGATTAGGCCAACTCCTGCTTCAACAAGACCTATATATGTTTCCATGGATGCTTGGATATGCGCTGCTGGCAAGCAAACTTCCGCTCCACCGCCCAACGCCATTTGGAATGGTGCAGCAACGACCGGTTTACGGCTATACTTGATTTTCATCATAGCGTTTTGGAATGAGCGGACGATGAAATCAAGCTCGAAAATATTATCGTCTTGGGCCTCCATTAAAATCATGCCAAGGTTTGCCCCTACGCAGAAGTTCTTGCCTTGGTTACCAATGACAAGACCTTTGTAATTTTTCTCAACTTCGTCAATTGCAAAGTTGATCATTTGAATGACATCAGGACCAATCGCATTTGACTGTGAATGGAATTCCAACAATGCGATGCCATCTCCAAGATCGATCAAACTTGCACCCGAATTCTTTTTAATGACGCCATGTTTCTTTTTGTAGCGCTTCAAATCAATCGCTTTTTCGTTCACTGGTACTGGTCGATACCCTTCCCCATCGTAGTAGAGAAGATCCCCATCTTCCTCTCTATAAAACGATTCGATGCCCTTTGATAGCATCGTTTCTACGAATGCAGGAATTTGTGAGCCTTCCTCTTTCATCTTCTCGACGGATTTCGCAACGCCAATCGCATCCCAAATTTCGAATGGACCTTGCTGCCAGCCAAAGCCCCATTTCATCGCATTGTCAATCGCAACGATGTCATCGGCAATTTCACCAGTCAATTGGGCAGAATAGCGTAATGTCGGCGAAAGAACATTCCATAATATTTCGCCTGTACGGTCGTTCGCGTATACGAGCGATTTCACTTTGTTTGCAAGCCCTTTTTGTTGCTTCGCCATTTCAATTGAAGGCGTTTTCAATTTCTTCGTCGGTACGTATTCAAACGTCTCAAGATCCAATTCAAGAATTTCTCTATCTTTCTTTAAATAGAAACCTTGTTTTGTTTTTGCACCTAACCAGCCATTGTCAATCATTTTCTTCATGAAAGGCGGCAATTCAAATACTTTCTGCTCTTCGCCCTCTGTTTTATCAAAAGCATTTTTCGCGACATGCATGAATGTATCCAGACCGACGACATCTAATGTTCGGAATGTTGCAGATTTCGGGCGGCCAATCAATGTACCTGTAACCGAATCGACTTCTCCGATTGAATAGCCTCGCTTCTCCATTTCTCGCAACGTAATAAGCAAGCCGTACGTTCCGATCCGGTTCGCAATAAAGTTCGGAGTGTCTTTCGCAATGACAACGCCTTTTCCTAATTTGTCCTCTCCAAACTGCAACATGAAATCAAGCACTGCCGGATCTGTTTTCTTGTTTGGAATGACTTCCAATAATTTCAGGTAGCGTGGCGGATTGAAGAAATGCGTGCCAAGGAAATGCTTTTGGAAGTCTTCCGATCGCCCTTCCGCCATCGCCTCAATGCTAATCCCAGATGTATTCGATGTAACAATCGTTTGCGGACTTCTTACCGCATCTATTTTTTCGTACAGCCCTTTTTTCACATCTAAGTTTTCAACCACTACTTCGATGATCCAATCAACGTCTTTCAATCTATCTACATCATCCTCTAAGTTGCCAATTTCAATGAGTGATAGATTTTTCTTCGTCGCCAAAGGTGCAGGTTTTTGTTTCAATAATTTTTCCAGTGCAGTAGCAGCGAACTTATTGCGGATTTTCGTATCCTCTAACGTTAGTCCTTTCGCTTCTTCCTCTTCTGTCAATTTGTTCGGAACAATATCCAGCAACAATACCGGAATACCGATATTCGCCAAATGAGCCGCGATCCCTGAGCCCATGACACCAGAGCCGATTACTGCTGCTTTTTTAATTTGATATGTCACGTTAGCGAGCCTCCCTTTCTTCTTTTGAATGAATGCTCATTCATTTCATAAGTAAAAAAAATAGAAACGCAATCTATAGTCATAGTTTAGACCATTTATCCCCTTTTCGCAATATTTAATTCTATATTTATTCGAAAAATTATTGTTATCAGCCTTTTGTCGATATCGTGGGCATTTCATTTCCTCGTACGATGAAAAGATTGTAAACTGAACAGTGAAGGAGATGATATAGGATGAAATCAATTACTACTGCAGAGCAATTCAATGAAATTATTAACAAAGACGACAAAGCACTCATTAAGTTCCAAGCCGGCTGGTGTCCTGATTGCAAACGGATGGACATGTTCATTGATCCTATCGTCGAAAAATATAATACGTTCACATGGTACGACGTTGATCGCGACGTGTTGCCTGAAATCGCTGAAAAATATGAAGTGATGGGTATTCCAAGCTTGCTTGTTTTCCAAAACGGGGAAAAGAAAGCTCATTTGCATAGCGCAAATGCAAAAACGCCAGATCAAGTAGAAGATTTTCTTGAAGAAGTGAAATAATTGCTAGCAGCGGCATGACAAACTTTGCCGTTGCTTTTTTTATTCATTATAATAGATTTAACGAATTTATTATATTGAGGTGGTCCTATGGATTACGAAAAAGAGATTGAAAGGTTAAAAGGAAGGATTGCTTGTTTAGAACAAACAATACGAGAAACATCCGTTCCGATCATTTCTTCTATTGTCAATCATACGATTTTAGTTCCAATTGTCGGATATAGCGGAGGTGAGCGTTTTGAATTGATCCGGACAAAAGTGCATGAATACATAAGTAAACATCCCGATGTCAATTGTGCAATATTTGATTTTTCAGGCGCAGATTTGGATGAAAAGGATCATGCGGAATTTGATCAAATGGCAATCGAGTTAGGACTACTGAACAACACATTGAAGCTGATGGATATCCGTCCCATCTTAGTAGGCTTCAACCCGCAAATCGTCCGTAAAATAGTACTCGCTGGCATCCATATGGATTTTGAAACATACGGAACGTTCCGCGCCGCCTTGAAAGTGTTGTTAAAGGAAGAAGGCCGTTCACTTAAAAAGTAGATAGGGGCAAACATGATGAAAACAATAAAAGGATTCATTGGCAAATCGCAATTCGATGAAGATATTGAAGCCAAGTTCCGTGCTTCTGCATGTGGGCCTGTCACTGCCTTTGTCATCCTTCGCCATTTATCAGAAGCCGAGCCTCACCTTTCCATTAACAAACTATATCGCAGCTTAGGCGGAACCAAAATTGGCTTAAGCAAATATCGAATGATCCGCAATTTAAGAAAGCTATTAGGGGCGGGCTGGAACATAGAATCTTGCGGAATTGAAGATGTCCTGTTGGAAATAGATGAAGGAAGACCAGTTGCCGCCAAATTCGATAAATGGTTCACGTTTCATTGGTTAGGAAAATTTACTTTTGATTATCACTGGGTGCCGATCGTCGGCTATGAGAAACACGGAAATGATCTCATTCTACTTATACATGATAATGGCGGCCGCAATCGGACAAGCCAATTGCGTAAAGTATCTTATGAGCAGAACAAGAAAATCCTTTCTTTCGTAAAAATGAAGAAAACCGCTGCTTTTTAAATTTCAAGCAGCGGTTTTCTGATCGACCGTTTTCTTCTATTGCATTGGTGCTAAAAGTTCTTTCTCGACTAATAAAGAAAAATCACCAATAGCCGGCAAGACCCTGAAAACGTAGTACGGAGTCGTAAATAATCTTCTAATATAAGAGTCTTTGGTGTTTTTCATTTCGTACATTACTTTGTATTTCAATGCTGTGGCGATAGGAATAAGGAGTCCATTTGCCTAATGATCATGCGATAGCCTTCTTGCTCTAATTTTTCTCTTAATGACTCACCGAAAATCGGCACTGCCAATTCTTCGATTGGATCTCCGAATGACAGCTCACAATGGATTTGGGCTAATTCCCTCGATAGCATAAGCATTTCCATATCGGTTTCAATCTTTTTGCGCATGCCGGGCGTCAGCTCATCCAGTGCATTTACGACACCATCAACCGTTCCATACTCTTTAATCAATTTCAAAGCTGTTTTCGGACCGATTCCTTTAACGCCAGGATAGCCATCGCTCGGATCGCCTGTAAAAGCCTTTGTATCGACAAAACGGATCGGTTCGATTTCATATTCCTCCACGAAGCGCTCTTCGGTATAAATGTCGTAAACTGTATAACCTTTTTTCATAAGTGCGATGCGGACGCCTGGTCGCAATAGCTGCAATAAATCTTTATCGCCTGTGACGACAGTAATATCGGCACGCCCTTCCCATTCACAAATAAACGATCCGATCAAATCATCGGCTTCCATGCCTTCCACTCCGTAATTTTTCCAACCGACCCATTCCGAAACTTCCCTCGCCATATCGAATTGCGGCACAAGCTCCGGAGCCGGTTCTGGGCGATTTGCTTTATAGCCGTCGTATAAATCATTTCTGAAAGTATGGGCGCCCATATCCCAACAAACTGCCATATGTGTCGGTTTGAAAATTGAAACGGCTGTCATAGCATGACGCACGAAACCTTGTACACCATTCGTCGGAACTCCTTTATCGTTCGGAAAATAATGGCCCATCGCTGAAGTGGCAAAAAATGATCTGAATAATAGCGCCATGCCATCTACTAGTAAAATATGAGGCTTTTGTTCGCCCGTCATTGCTTTCATCTCCTAAAATAGTATAGTTTGCTTTTCCATTTTTGTTGAAATAGGTAAAGTTCGTGAAAGAGGGATAAGTACTAAACTGCCCAAAAGATCAGTATATTAGCCTACAATTTATCAAGCATCACAAAAATGCAAGTCTGCTAAAAAAGCGGATTGTCGCGATGCTTCTATTGTTAGTTGTCGGATCCGGAACACTCATAGAGCCAACGCTCATAGTCCACGACACAAAAATGCCATATTGAAAATAACCATTCGAGGTTGGCAGTGCGTCTGTCTATACAAGTTTTATATAACACTCTAATGATAGCATGCTTCATGCATTGATTGAACAAATTGGACGCATCGATGCAATTGATTATTATCAAAACTACTTTCAGATGATAACCAACTGCCGCCAATCAAAGGGGGAGAGGAATTGTTACAGATGAATATTATTAAACGTGGAAAGCTGCAGCTATGATTTAAGAAATACGAACATTAAATAAGCGGGTCCTAAAAACCTCATTAGGACCCGATCCTCTTCGATCGCTCTAAACCGAAACTTCTAAAGAAACCTATGGATTATAATAGTAATTTCATGCCTTCATGGCTCGCGACAAAGCCTAAGCGATCATAAAAGCGATGGGCATCCTGACGTTTTTTGTCAGTTGTTAATTGAACCATTCCACATTTTTCAGATTTTGCAATCGCGATTGCTTCTTGAAACAACGCTTCTCCTACCTTTTTTCCACGGTAATTTTGAGCAACACGAACTCCTTCAATTTGCGCTCGTTTCATGCCTTGTCTGGCTAATCCGGGAATCATTGTGAGCTGCAGGCAGCCAATCACAGAATCACCGTCAATAGCTAAGATGATTTGATTTCCGGTTTGTGCCTCAATTGCTTCAAACGCCTCATAATACGATTGTGGCAATGGAGTTTCGTTACGCTCGCGTTGAGAACCTAATTCATCATCGGCAAGAAGATTTACGATTGCTGGTACGTCATTAATCGTAGCTTTTCGAAAGTTCACTACAACTTCACCCCTCTGTGTATAGATAAGTAAACTGTTTTGAAATAAGAACACCGTTTTCTGATTATAGTGACCCAATTCTATAATTATCACCTGAAAGGCAGAGTCGCTAACCCGGCCTTTTAATCATATGCACAAAAACTGTTCGATTTTCTGAATATCCGCTGCGAAAATTCGATCTTGATCGATCGGCGATACGATATCCCTTAACGCTTCAAGCTTTTCTCTTGTACGTGGGGCCATGTTTTCAACATTTCGATACATGCATGCTGTCATTGCGCATAATGCTTCAATGGCAAGGACGTTACGGACATTTTTAATAATTTGATAAGCATGCCTTGAACCGATCGTGCCCATCGACACATGATCTTCCTGATTGCCCGAAGATGGAATGGAGTCAACAGATGCTGGATGCGCCAATGTTTTATTTTCCGAAACGAGGCTTGCAGCGGAATATTGCAAAATCATCGCGCCCGACTGTAATCCGGGCTCTGAGCTGAGAAATGGCGGTAAGCCTTCGTTTAATTGCGGATTGACAAGCCGCTCAATGCGTCGTTCGGATATATTCGCAAGCTCAGCCATACCGATTTTCAGGAAATCCATTGCAAAGGCAATTGGCTGGCCATGGAAATTTCCTCCTGAAACAACGATCTCCCCATCATCAAAAATGAGCGGATTATCCGTTGCGGCATTCATTTCAATTTCCAATTTCTCTTTTACATACGATAGAACTTGAAAAGTTGCGCCATGGACTTGAGGGATGCACCGAATGGAATATGCGTCTTGCACACGCAGTTCGCCTTGTTTTGTCGTTAAACCGCTCCCCTTCAGCCATTCCAACATCCTTTCCGCAACACTGATCTGTTCAGCATAGCCGCGCGCTTCATGGATAGCGGGATGAAAAGCATCTGTTATACCCTTTAGCGATTCCATCGTCATCGCAGCAATCCATTCACTGTCATATGCCAACTTTTCTGCTTCTAAATAATTGACGACGCCTTGAGCAGTCATCGCTTGTGTTCCGTTAATTAACGCAAGCCCTTCCTTCGCTTCAAGAACGATCGGACTTAGTCCATGTTCTCTCCAAACATCTTTAGCAGAAATTGGCTTGCCATCTTTCCAAACGAATCCTTCCCCTACTAAAACGAGCGCCAAATGGGAGAGCGGTGCAAGATCACCTGATGCGCCAAGAGAGCCTTGTTGAGGAATGACAGGATGAATTTTGTGATTCACCATATACGCAAAGCGCTCCAGCACGTCAGCCCTAATGCCCGAAAAGCCTTTCATTAACGCGTTGAGCCTGAGGACGACCATCGCTCTAGAAACGACTTCAGGAAAAGGCTCTCCTACTCCACAAGCATGCGAACGGATCAAATGTAGTTGCAAAGCTTTCGTATCCTTTTCATCGATTTTCACATCACTGAATTTGCCGAAGCCCGTATTAATGCCATAAACAGTTCGATCATTTTGAACGATATTCTCGACTGCTTCACGGCTCTTCTTCACCCGTGCCAACGCATCGCTATTCAAGGTGATCTTGTCATCATTATATAAAATCTCTTCCATTTGCTTTAACGTCAATGAATCCCCAGTTAGTTCAACCATTTCAAACACCCTTTCGCCAAATTAATTTCGTTCCCTTATTCCTATCGTACACGAAAATAAATTAATTTTGTTGACTTTTGCGAAAGTTTGTTCTATGGTAATGTGCTGTTGTTTTAGTGTATTGATGCAATAAAAAATCCATGGTGATTGCCATGGATTTTTTACTATTTGATTTTCACACGGACATCTCCTTTTATATACGTTGGATAGGCATGTAGAGGGAACTCCAAAGGATTCGCAAAGTCCTCATTCGGTAATTCGACTCCGATTGTAACTTTTTTATCATTTACCCTTGAAAAAGAACCCGATTTTGAACGAAGCTCTTTCCCTTCGGCGTCATAAAATGTGGAAAATGGATCATGGTAGTAATCCTTTCCACCTTGTAATTCGACTTCCATAAAAGAAGACCCATGCATCTTTACATTGCTGAATCGTTTATCCTTTGGCTGCTGTAGAATATCTTCAGTTTCGGTATGAATAACGATAAATGCTTCGTCTTTCTCTAAAGCCATTAGCTTGTTAAATTCCAAATACAGTTCATCACTGCTTTGAAAATAATTGCTTTGTAAATAATAGATTACTTTATATGGATCTTCTACATACCTCGCGGAAATGCCGTTTTTGATGGACGTCCATTCTTCTCCATTTTCATCTACAATTCGTAGATCTTCAAAACCAAATATTTTTTTCGTATTTTCAGGAGCGTACTCAACTTCTACTGCTGTTTTAATTGGACCGACTGTGATGCTGTTGATCTTAATTGCTTGCCCTTCCACGATGGTCGTTTCATTGATCTTCATTTGTTCTTTCTTCACAGGCTGCAGTTGCACTTGGAATGGCAAGCGAACAGTTTCTGTAATTTTGGATCTGTCCGTGTCGTTTGCAAACTGAACTTCCAGCATCAATTGCTCCATTGGCAATGGTTCGTTAAATTCGATTTCCACTATGCTTGTTAGATCTGCTCCATCTTCATCGTGATAGCTACTGGATGAGTTCTTTACATTGACAGCATCTTTTCCATCAACATCCAATATCCGATAATCGGAAACAAAATCTATTTGTTCATTTGTTTTGTATTTTATTTCAATAAATGCAACAAGGCTCGATTCATCAGTAATGATCCCTTTCAATGTCACTTCCACATTTTCTGTCGAATCGGTTGAGTCGATTACTTGGAAATGATCATTTTCAATCGCCATTTGCAGTCCTTTATTGTCCTGAATCATTTCAACAATCCGCTCCATACCTGGAAATGAAGCAATTGCATTTGCGAACGCAGGCGATACGCGTATTAAGGCTGCAAAAGCGAGAATCAGAATTGCAGCTGAAACTGTAGAGAAAACGCTGCGCTTAACAACCCGCCATTTCTTTCTTCTATTCGTTTTTGCATGTTCAAACCCGTTCTGAATAGCAGCTTCCAACCGTTCTTCGGGTAGGGCTGCCTTCTCAATTTCCGCTTTCCATTTCTTCAGTTTTCTTTCCTCTTCCATCAAGTTCTTTCTCCTCCTTTCCTTCAAAAAACGTCCGCAATGATTTAACCGCCTTATATAGCCTCGTTTTCACAGTTCCTTCCGGTGTTGACGTCATATCTGCTATATCTTTTATTTTAATATCATGCAAATATTTCAAATGAATCAATTGCCGTTCCTTCTCAGACAGTCGGCTAAGCGCCTCTTCGATTTCAAGATATGTAAAATCATCGCTTATTCCTTCTAATTTACCTGCATTTGCATCAAGCACATAACGTTTCTTCTTATTTAGTACATCACGGCAATGGTTCATCATAATTCGGATAAGCCATGTTTTTGCATATTCTGGCATTCGCAACGTTTTTATTTTGTCATAGGACCGCATCGTTACTTCTTGTACGGCATCCAATGCATCTTCTTCATTTTTCAAATAGGATAGTGCCGTTCGGTAAAGAGCTTCCTTATGCTCGGAAAGCAATCGCAAAAACGCTTCATCATCTCCTTTGATCGCCTTTTTCGCAAGTTCTATGTCCGTCAATTCCCCACCTCCAATTGGTCCCTCTATCTATTAGACTCGCCGGCACAAAAAAAGTTTTTATACCCCAAGAGTCCAACCCATTTACGTTATTGTCACATAGGATATGGAGAATGCGAAAGGGGAGGAAAAATGTCGAGTATGTTTGCAAACAATCAAGATGAAGAAGAGTTTTGGTATCCAAAATTGCCAGAAGGTTATGAAGGAGAGGAAAAAACAATGGTAAACTACGGAATGAATGAATGGATGCCGGGCGCTATGCCTAATTACGGAATGGAAGGTTATGGTCAAGAAATGATGTACGCTGGTATGAACTCGACCTATGATATGCCGTACTCGCCGACATCTCAGGCCGTTCTTCCTTTTGATCCTAACTTCCCATCTGGCCAAGGTGGATCGTTTGGATTTCCCGGAGGTTCGGGATTCCCAGGAGGACCAGGTTTCCCAGGGGGATCAGGATTTCCAGGGGGACCGGGTTTTCCTGGTGGGCCAGGATTTTTTCCGGGTCAGGGAGGTCCTAACTTCCCGCCAGGCCAAGGGTTTCCACCTATAGGTTCTCCACAAGTACCGGGCAGCCCGGGCGGATTTCCGGGTCAGGGAGTACAACAAGCTCCAACAGCGCCGCCACCAAATTTCACACCGGAATACCCTGCATTCCAAACCTTCGCTGTCGATCCAGGGGCCATCCGTGGATGCCTGTTCCGATACACTTTTGTATGGACATCTAGACATAGCGGATTCTGGTTCTTCCCAGTTTTCGTTGGTCGCACCTCAGTAGCAGGCTACCGCTGGAGACCAAGTCGAAGAAGATGGGAATATTTCGGTATAGATTTGAATCGAATTGATCAGTTCACTTGTTTTTAATGAAAAAATGTCTTTCACTGCCGGCAAATATTCGTCATTTGCCGGCGGTCATTTTATTTTGGGAGGCTGGACGTGTTATGATAAAGAATTGAACAGATGCGCATGCTATCATTAGCTTCCGCTATATGAGGAGTGAAACTATGGATAATAAGGAAAGACAGCTATTTAACTTCTATTACAATAAGTTTGCTGAAAGACGATTTGATGAAAAAGACGTTTTTGGCTTTTTATCATTCGCAAGAAAATATACGGAAAATAATAGAGTCATGAAGGAACTTGGAAATTTTATCGTCCATAGAGAAAATACAACGGGGCAAGTTCAAGCATTTTTTGAGGATTGTAAACAAATAATCGACAATCTTAATCAAAGAGGCAATCGAAAGATTTATCATTTATTTTCCTTTAAGGAAATTCGGAATGACTTTAACGCATTGCTTTCCGAGATAGGTTTTGAAAAACTGTCTCCCGAAGTTATGAATGATTTCGTTTTATGTATCATTTCATTGCTGCAAGATGTAAAATTAATGTTTGGAAATAAAGAGATGGGCCATTTAAGTTTTGCAGCATCAAGCAAAGAATTATTTTTAATGGGCAATATGAAAGCCTATCATAATGGGCGCTACATACCAGTGACATTTCCGGTTTTATCGGTAAAAAATATGTACGAGACCATCAAGCCTCAAGATCATAACGATACCCCTTATCTATTTGATCATGCAATCGTAGAAATAATGAACATCGATGGCCGTCTCGTCATTACTTTCCCTACGTTATCATGAACTGCATCTAAAGAATGGAGGCACTCTACATGAAATATGATCTATTTTTATTTGACTTAGACGATACGTTAATGGATTTTAGCGAGAGTGAAAAAAATGCATTTTCACTTTCCTTTAGCTCCATTGGTTATCCAAATGGCTTAAGTGATTTTCGAGAGAGCTATCGAGCGATTAGCGATGTGCTATGGGACGATTTAGAGCACGGCCGCATCACATTGGGAGAGTTGAAAACGGAACGATTTAAACGTTTGTTTGAGATGCATAGCCTTGAGGATGACGCGGAAGCATTCGGCCAAACATATCTTGATCATTTAGGCAAGGAGATCCATGTAATTGATGGCGTCGAGGAAATGCTGAGTAGTCTTTCGGATTTCAGATTAGCGATTGTCACGAATGGCTTCAAAGACGTTCAATATTCAAGAATTAGCGGTTCAGCACTGAATAACACATTTGAGGCAATCATTACATCAGAAGAAGCAGGTGTTCAAAAGCCTTCCGCAGAAATTTTTGAGTACGTATTCAAGCAATTACAAGTGACGGACAAGTCCCGCGTCCTCATGATCGGCGACTCGTTATCCTCCGATATTTTAGGCGGCAACAACTTCGGCATTGATACGTGTTGGTACAACCCAAAACGGAAAGAAAATAAGAGCGCTGCGAAACCGACATACGAGATTCATGATTGGAAGGAATTTAGCTTTGGGAAACTCGAGGCTTGAGCAAATAAATAGCAGAACATACAAAATCCCTATTTGTACATTGGCATGGACAAATAGGGATTTTGTATGAGCAAACGAAACATTGACGCATAGCGATGTACCACTCTCAGCGTATAAATAACAATACTGTCTAATAGAATGTATAAACACAATAAAAAGGTGGATCATTGGTGTTGACATTCAGTAGACAACAACTAATCGGAATACTATTTTCTCTATTAATGTTCATAGGTTTTCTTTCCTACGAATATACAATTTATAGACATGCCTACCAAGCAATGATCTTGTCCATTTTTATATTGGGAGTAATCATCATAATTCTTGGAACAACGGAATCAAACATTCCGTTTTATCTTAAAGCCTTGAGGAACAATAATATAATTTTCGTTTTATCAAGCTCCATGCTTCTATCCACACTTCTTTCATCACTTACAGTTGGTTTGGTAACCTATCACAGTCTATTTAGCGTCTTATTGATCATTTTCACCTTTTATATATTTTTTTTATTGTTACCAACTCTGTTAAATAATCTTGATCAAAAGGCGAGAAAGCTAAGCTCACTGATCACTTTTTTTTCGGCAATCGGCATTATCATAGGAATGAAAGGAAACTTTTTAGGCTATAGTCCAACGCATTATCCAAGAGTATCATCCATTTTCTTTGATCCCAACTATTTTGGAACTCTATGTGCGATCGGTTTTATTTTGTGTATGAGCAACAAGGGTATATACAGGCTCTTCGCTTTTATTAACCTTTTAGCATTATATTTCTCCGGTTCTAGGGCGGCAATGATTAGTTTATTCATCGTTGTATTTGTATTTTATTTCCATAAAAAGAAATGGAACAAAAAAACACTACTCTCCTTTGTTGCACTATGCATAGCCGGCTATCTTTCCCTAACCTTTCTTTTAAACACAGGATATTTTAGATTTTATAATGGACTCAGTTCCCGAGACTATCTTTGGGAGCTTTCATTTAATATCATAAAAGAACAACCGATTTGGGGGTATGGTCATGGATCTGTTGCAGGAGTATTACAGAACATAGGTGCTTCTATTAGCAGCTCCCATAATGCGTATTTAGATTTTATAATCACTTACGGTTACCCGACATTCTTCCTGTACAGCTTCGTCATAATAAAAGCTTTTTATATTGGAGCTAAAAATAATATTCCACAATATGTACTGAAAAGTGCATTTCTACTTTGCATTTCCGCGAATTCCATTTCAATCAATTTAGGTGGTTTAGGCATAACTTCTTTATTATTTACTTTGTTTTTAGGTATTTGCAATGCTTCGAACTACAAATCGTTTTCTGAATAGAAGCTTACGAAGGGAGTATTATATGAAGAAAATGCTGTTCATTAGAAATGAAAAAGCGTTTCTGCCCGAAATAGAAGCTTATATCCGATATTTTAATAAAACAAAAGAGTTCATCGCCTATGATTCATCAAAGTTAAACGGAGATTTTGACCAGAATGAATATGATATACTATGGGAATTTAAAGGGGTTGGCGGATTAAAAGCAACAGACCAAATCCTTATACATGAGTATGCTTCCTTATCAACGGGAACATTTCCAGTTTTAAAAAATACAATTAAGACACTCAAAAACCGTAAGCCAAACTTACGGGTCTTTTTAAACGCCAATGTTAAATCAGGTTTCAATTTTAAAGATACGATCCCGTACTGCTATCGAGATATGGGGATTGACCGTATCTTTCTACAGAATGAAATGCAAAATAAAGAATTCGATTTTGTTTATATCGGTTCCATTTCAAAATGCAGGGAAATTGATCAGCTATTACATGCCTTCACTACTAAAATGAAAGGCAAGCTATTATTAATTGGCCCTGCGGATGATGATCTCTACACTGCTTATAAGGATAATAAAGACATTACATTCACTGGAAAGGTACGATATAACGAGGTTCCGCAAATTGCCAGTACAGCTGAATATGGCGTTAATTTCATTCCGGATCGGTATCCGTTTAATATACAAACTTCCACCAAGCTTCTTGAATATTTGGCTTTAGGATTAAAAGTAATTACGACGGATTATGAGTGGGTCAGGCAGTTTGAACAAAAAAATAACTGTTCTTTTTTCAAACTTAATATTAATCATTTTGATCATAGCCAATTAGAAAAACATGAGTTCATTTCCAATCTGAATCGTGAATATTACTTGTGGGACAACGTGATTGACCGTTCGAATATATTACAAAAAATAATAGAATTGGGTAAGCCATGAACTTGAAACAAAGAACCCATCGTCATTAATTCTGATGATGGGTTCAGACTATATAAATAAGCTATCAAGTGTTGATTTTCCCTTGATTTAGATTCATCTACGTTAAATACCTGATTATAAAATTCCCTTCGTCCATTTCACTTTTACATTACATGCTTTTAATAGAACACTTCCATACAAGGATTGTGCTTCATACCCGGAATAGACTGGCACAACCTCTCACCCGAACCCCATTTTGAATCGGCGGATGTTTTCATCATCGGTTAGGCCACCCATATCATATACTTTGCATCCCAACTCTTTGAATAAAAGCATACTTTTCCAAATAAGGTATCGATTCGAGATGCTTAATTTTTTTTTGGAAGCTGGTCATCTTTTAGTCGAAAATGTGAGGCAGAGTATACTCAAATTGAACAAAACAAACCTTCGTCCAAATATAAAAAACCACCTTTTTACTATCGGTTTCTTTACTACGTCTTGCGATTTCTTGAAATCACTAAAACTCCTTTTTGCATACTGCATAAAAAATAATGGTCATAGTAATACATCAATCATGTAATAATTTGGACAACAGTTCGATTAATACGAAAATGATTGCAGCAGTCGGGCTAGAGATTAAATAGTGAGGAGAGGTAGTTTGAATACAATTTACGACGTAGCCTTTATCGGTGTATTACTTTTTCTATTGCTTGTGTATATACTCATTGACTTTATGCAAAACGGAAAGAGGAATTTTGTAAGAAGAAGAGTGTATGTAACATAAGCCGAATTAGTAACCTTAATTTGATTATTAAGTACACTATATCCACTCAATGAGATAAAACTTTGCCCTGAGTTGCTCATGTTTTCGGGATAACGCTTTTAACAGCGGTCATTAGTATAGGTGGCACGTATTTGTATATGAATGAAAATGAAAATGTAACGAGGAATAGTAGTTCTGAAAATGAACGACAGAGTAGTGAAACAACGGATGAAAAAAGCGATAAAAAGGAATTTGTATCAACGGTTGATACGAGACTTGGTTGGGAAGATGTTATACATTCTAACTGGATTGATGAATGGGAAAGTGGCGTAAAACCGCTTTCTGAAAGTTTAATACAAGAAGTTATCCAAGAAATGACCCACCAAAAGATTATTGCGGATGAAAAAGAACAATCGATTATGATAACGCCTGTACGAATCGACACTTTGAAGCAAGTGGTGGAAGAAAATAAAGGGAAGTATGAACACGCTGATGACTATTTAGATGTGTTAAATCGTTGGGGGAACGGTGATTTCTCAATGGTTGATTATGACCATAATTTGGTGATGTATCTTCAACACTCAAAACATCCGGATGGCCTCGCAAAAGGGATTGCATCCATGGAGCAAGAAATCCATTATATATTCCAAGTCTTTTCAAAAGAGGTCGATGACGTATTAGGTAGTGATGAAAAAAATAAGTGTTTTTATGCATGGATGGAACAGGCAGCGATCTGCGATCGAGAGAGCCTTTGTATCTTTGTAGTTTGTGATTATCCAGAAGAATTGGAAGCCTTACCTCTCTTAGGTTTGTATTAAAAAATTTGAAGAGTGAATCTTTTTTTGGGTCAAAAACGTATAATTATCAAAAGGATTAAGGAGGGTTTTAAAATGAAAAAGTTATTTTTAATCTTCACTATGGCTATACTTCTTTTCGGTTGTTCTAATAAAGGCAAAGACACGGATATCTCCAAGGAAGTTAATCCTGATCAAACAGTCGATTATTCTACAAATAACTCTGGAACATTAGAAGAAAGAATTAACTCCATTATGGAGGAACAGGGTCATCCTAATTCCGAAGATATTTTTCATTACGAGATAAAGGGTGACTATATTTTTGTTTTGACTAAAAATATTCGTAAGCCAGTCGAAATAACCATACTAAAGGATGACTCCAACGAATTAAAATGGGTTTTCACTTATGAAACTGGGGAGGCAACACTTATTAGTCCCACAGAGAAGGATGGACCTTATATCATGGCTATCCAACCGAAAGACAAGAATGTAAAAGATGTAAAAGCATTTGGAAAACCAACAAAACAAATAAAAATAACTAAGGATTATAGTGGCGTTCTTACAGAAGAGGTTAATTGTTGGATTTTTATCGCTGATGACATCGGAAAATCCCCTGCGGATTATGAAGATACAGAAGATATCGAGTATATCAAGTAAATTAAATAGCATTTAGTAAACGCAAAACGGAGCCAATATAGGCTCCGTTTGTTGTTAGATCAGAAAACGATACCCCTCCATGCGAACGTCAGTTGTATACTTAAGACTGGATTCAGGCACTCGATACGTAAGAGCCCCTCCCATACCTCCAGAGGGTTGTAAGTTCCCTGCAACCCACCAACCAATTTGCGATGGTGGATTATATTGTGGCTGTCCAGAGCAAATGAATTTCTCACCACATTCACATACCGAATGGTAACTTAAGCCGTACTTGTTGGTAAGATTTACTGTTCCATCTGAATTCCATATAATTGCTTTTGCTCCTGGCCTCATTTGATGCAATCCAAATATTGGACATGGTTGTACTCCCATCCAAATCACTCCTTTTTTTTCTTACAATATATAAAGGGGAGAGAAGGATAGAAAAAACAACCGATTTTAATATTTAAGTTGTTTTTATTTGTACTTTTATCCCTTTAATTAATAGGCATACAAATAAAAAAGAAGAATGATATTAAGAATGGACCTTGGATAGCTTACTAATCTAAATGCCTTGTTATTTTTTAGAAAATTGGTATAATGTAATGTATGATAAACAAAACGCTAATCAGTTTATTTTTGACGGCATATCACTGACGTATTTTTTTAAAAAAAGAAACCGAACATACGGTCTTAAAACCATTATGAAAGGGGTTCTTATTATGATCTTAGAAAGTGACACATTGATAGAGGATTTCTTACATAGAGAGGAAAACATAAAGGTTTTGGAAGATTATATGAATAACCCGAACAAAAGAAATAAAGAGGTTTTGGACAAACAGTTTAAAAAACATTTCTATATAATTCGTTGTATTAGTTACTTCATTAAGATGATTCACTTTGAAAGTAGACATTTTGATAAAAAACAAAGAAGAAGAAATGAAATATATAAACTAACTTTAGACAAAGAAAATGATAATGGTGTGCATTATATTGATTTGGTAGTTGATTTCAAAGGAATTGAGTGCATCACAAAAAACTTAGAGGAAATTAGTGAAGATCCTATCCTACATGCTTCAATAAATAACTTAACTGAAAAGCAAAAAAGAATTCTTTATTATATTTTTGTTGAAGAGATGAAGGATATTGAGGTTGCAAGTGTTCTAGGCATTAGCCAACAAGCTGTAACAAAGGCAAAGCGTAGGGCTTTAACAAAGATTAGAAAGGGATTGTCACATGGTGCTGGAGCAATTAGTTAGTTTTATTAGTAACTTAGGATTCCCTATCGCCGTTACAGTATATCTTCTTGCAAGATTTGAAAAAAGATAGATACATTAAAAACTGCCATAAATAAACTAACTAAAGTCTTAGCTTCAAAGGAGAAACGATAATGGACTTAAAAGAAAAGGACATTGAATTCATTATCAGTAAAGTGCAGCCTAAAATATCTGCCTCGTTGTCTCAAACAAGCCCCAATTATAAAGATGACCTGGAACAGGATTTAAAAGAAATGATCATCCGTAAGATAAAAGAGGGGAGAATTGACAACAACGTCCCTGGTTTTTTTGAATATCTGAACAGAAAAAAACAAGGACATTATAGCTCTTGCTTTTCTTTTCTTGCACTTTTAGACCTAAAATTGGTCAAATAAATAAACCTCATCTAAAGATAAAGAGGCTGGGACATAACTAGCTTTAAACAATGAGAAAGGTGAATTTGAGTACGCTCAAATTCACCTTTCTCTATTTTTGCGTGTGATCCCTACTGTTGGCCGTGTATTTTCTTAGATTCACGGCCATTAGCGCAAGGCCCATTTCGTTTTCCACTTTCGATTTCCCTCGAACGGAAAATCGAGTAAAACGCAAATTAGCCTTCAAAAATCCAAAAACAGGTTCAATTTTTCGCTGACGATAAATTGAACCTGTTTTTTCTTCTGAAAGCTTTTCTCTTACATATTCTTTTGCTGTTCCCACTTCTCGTTCACCATAAGTGTTCGATTGTTTCCTTCTTTTGCTTTCGTACACAATGAACGAAATGGGCACCCTGAACAGTCTTCACATTCGTAAACTTTAAATTCTCGCGTGAAACCAGCCTTATCCGTGCGGACAGAGTGATACTTAAATAGGAGGCGCTGCTGATTCGGGCACGTATACACATCATTTTCTTCATCATACTGCCAGTTTGCAGAATTGAACTTGTTCTGTTTGTACTTCTTCTTTTGTTCTTTTAGGTACATCCCGTATGTAATTAACGCCTCCCGTTTACGATTCGAGAGGATATCATCGTAGTTCTGTTCACTGCCATACCCTGCGTCTGCGACAATATGCTTCGGTAATTCAAAGTAGTTCTGCTCGATTACATCCAGGAAAGGAATTAAGGTGCGTGTGTCTGTCGGATTCGGAAATAGACTGTAGGCGAGTGCGTATTGACCTTCGGTGGCAATTTGTACATTATAGCCGGCCTTCAATTGGCCGTTTTTCATATAGTCATCCTTCATACGCATGAAAGTCGCGTCATGGTCTGTTTTCGAATAGCTATTTCTTGTGCCAAATATTTCGAAGTCCTTCTGGTACTTCCGTTTTCGCGTGATGAAATCGATTAGGTTTTTGCGTGCCTGCTTTGGAATTTTCCGTTCACTTCTTAAGGCTTTGCGTTCTTTGACGTCCGCTGTTCCTTCAATTTTTTGATCATACTCCGAAATCACTTCGTCCACTTTTTGAACCATTTGAGCGAGTTCTTCCGGTGATAATTCCTCTTCGCTTTCCCGTTCGATTTCCGGCATGATTTCTTTTTCAAGTAGTTCATTATAAAGATGATTCGATTTTTCAATTAAGCTTTGGTGATATTGATCGACAGACTTCTTCCAGACAAACGTAAATTTATTCGCATTTGCTTCAATCTTCGTACCGTCTATAAAAACCGCTTCGTGATCGATTTGTTTTTCTTTGATCAATTGGCAACGAAATTGGACAAAACATTGGCGAATGAGATCTTTCACCTCTGAATCAACACGGAATCGATTGATTGTGCGATAGGTAGGTTCATATCCTTGAGCCAGCCACATCATACGGATACTATCTTTTAAAAGTGCTTCAATTTTGCGTCCCGAAAAGACAGATTGCGTGTAGGCGCATAAAATAATCTTAAGCATCATGCGTGGATGGTAGGCAGGGCAGCCCTCTTTTCGAAGAAATGGTTCAAATGCTTCGTAAGGAATGCTTTCAACTAAATGATGGATATGGAAGGCGATATCATTTTTTTGTAGTTTCACTTCTAAATCTAAAGGCAAAACGAGTTGATTCATGTTATAATTTTTAAACATAAGGACCCTTCTTTCCGATAAGTATTGTGTAGTGACTTTATTTTATCAGAAGTGGTCCTTATTTTTATTCGAAAATTATCGAAGCCGGTGAAATTTTACTCGTCGTAAAATTTCACCGGCTTTTTCATTTCAGAGGTGGGTTTTGTCCCAGCCTCTTTAATAAGCTACATTGGACATAGTGTTGAGTGTGTTTATTCTTCCTTGAATCCAAACGATTGACCTACGTTAAAACAACAAATTATAAAATCCCCTTCGTCAGCTTCACTTTTACATTCCGCGCCTTTAATAGGATACTTCCATACAGTGATTGTGCTTCATAACCGGAATAAACCGGCACTATATCTCCCCCGAATCCCAATTTGAATCGACGAATGTTTTCATCATCCGTTAGGCCACCCATATCATATACTTTGCATCCCATTTCTTTAAATAACAGCATGCTTTTCCAAATAAGGTACCGATTCGCGATGCCTAAATTTTTTTAGAAGGCTGATCATCTTTCAGTCGAAAATGTGAGGCAGAGTATAGATTGTTTACAAGATGCCCATCGGTAATATAAACACGATAACATAATGTTTCGCCATCCGAATCTTGTAAATAGGTAATCATAAGTGCGTTTTGTTCACGCAATAACTTCATCGTCTCCAAATGATACTCATTGCAAAGATCCGTCCTTTTGTCCCTTGCAAACGCATTGTAAAAATCTTTAAATCTTATTAAGTCGGAATCCGTCGGACTATCTAAAGCGATCAATTCAAAACCCTTTTCCATCGCGCGTCTAATTTGCCTTCGGGTGGAGCTGTTTGTCCCTAACAATAACTTTTCCTCGGATTGCAATAAATCAATTTGATTGGTTTCAAAACGTCGAAGGGATGGTCTATGAACGGAGGAATGTAAATAACCAATAATAGCCGCCCCATCATTTCTTAAGGTGGGTGCTTCCCCTTGATTGAAGTAAAATGTCTTAATACTTGTGTTAAAAACATTTCGTTCAATAACTATGATTGATATCACCTCGCACTTTTGGATTCAGTGATTCATTCGATTCATACTGTAACGCAGCTGCCGCTTCTCCCATGTTCATGCTTTGCATGCCATATCGTTCACGCATATCGGCTACATGGTGAAGTATTTTCTCCAAAAAAGCTATATTTTCATCTGTATATTTTCCGAAATTATGAGGATGCCACCATAGATGATACACTTCTCCACGCTTAGCAGCATGCTCTATTCCCTTAATAATTCTATTGAGCCGTAGTTGTTCAAAAGCCTTCAAGTTGGGATGATATGGTCTTAAAAATCTGCTAGATTGAATATTGATCGGACAATTTAGGTCTACCTGTTGAATCTTGAAAGTATGATGCCCCGTTAGATTGACGTAGCAATCTATTAGCCTTATGAGACGTTTCATTTTGTTTCTGCCTTTATATCCACTAGCATGATAAAAGCGACTCTGTTCGTTTCCACGATATGCTTCGATCCCCATCTGTTTGCAAATTGTTAAATAGGAGCGGTTCGTTTGATTCCTCGGAAAGACGAGCGATTTTATGTTTAGGTTTTTCAAACATGGAATATTTTTCGCTGCTTGTATATCCGCCTTGAATTGATCTGCATTCTGCCCATTTTCCAAACAATAAAAATGTGAAAATGTATGTGTTCCGATTTCCTGATGAGGAACTTTTACAATCTCGCAAACAAGTGATTCCCCGAAGTGATAGTAATCATTATCTTCATGATCCCCAACATCACACATCTTTCCGAAAGGCGAAAAATTTTGATCTACATAAGTGGGAAGAAGCGTCGGAAAGTGGTCAATCAATGTTTTTTTATCGGAGAAACAAAGCATCCCTACCGTTGCCCACGTTGCGTGAATATCGTATTGTCGAAACAGAGAGAGGATTTTTGGAATTGCTTGTCGGACACCTAAAATATTCTCTCCATATTGTTCTTTCGTAAAGACATCGTGGACTCCCCAATTCAGCTCAAAATCTAAAGAAACAATAAATGCCCCTCGATCACTCATTCCTTCTCCTGCTTTTTCCAAGTAATTGATTCCTCAGAATGAGTGTAAGTTTCCCTATGATCGTATTTGCCGTATAGCCGGAATAGACTGTGACCGCAACTCCCCCGAAGCCTGTTTTAAACTTGCGAATGGATGGTTCGTCCGTCAATCCTCCCATATCTAAGACTTTAACCCCTTTCATTTTAAATCTAATCATATTTTTCCAAATCAAAAAACGGTTTGCTTCACTTAATTGGCGTTTCGTCTTGGGTAGAGTCTTTAAGAATGTATTCGATGCCGAGTAAAGGGTCATCGCCATTTCTCCGTCTGTCACATATACGCGATAACAATAAATCATCTTGCAACTTTGATCTGCCATATACGTGAAGACCAAATGCCCCTTTTCAGCTAACTTCTTCATTGTTTCTATATGATAGAAACCGCATCTATATGTGTTTTTTAATTTTGCATGCCGATTATAAAACCTTTGGAACTTTTTCAACTCTGAAGCAGTTGGATTTTCCAATACAATATACTGCATCTGTTGTTTTTCCGCTTTTCGAATTTGCCTTCTGTTTTCCTTTTCAATCTCCATAAGTAATGTTTCCTCGCTTTTAAGCAAGTCAATATAAATTGTTTGGAGCGGCCTTGTACCCTCAATTTGAATACGAGCGTGAGAGAAGCCGGTTAAAGTATCCTTGCTTTTCATGGGGACAAGTTTTTTAACGAAATATTGATGACAAATGCTTACACACAATATTTTCCGTTGTATGGATATCAAAGCGGCCTCTCCTATAGACGATAATTTTCAAACAACTGAACGTTTTTCTTGCCAAATATCGTACGACTTGCGGCAGATTTTTCAATTTGGAAACCGACTTTTTTCAATATCTTAATGCCTTCAAAATCCTTAGCTTCCACTTCAACTAAAATAGAATTTATAAGATGTTCCTTATGAACGAATTCACATATATCCTGTACATTATGCTCATTCCAGCCCTCTAGCCAGATCGCATTTTTTCGCAATTCTTTAATATATGGAATGTTCTTCAGCCTGAGCACTTTTCTGTTTGCCCAAACGATCTCTCCCTCGCCACGCTCGCCCGTTCTGTAATAGCCTTGGTACCCTCCGTATAACTTCGTACAAACAGTCTTTAAGTCTTGGTTATTGAATCTTTTATTATAAAGAGCATCATTCAATTGCAATTCCGAAAAACCTTTACCAAGACCTGCCTTTTTCGTCCTTTCCACTCCCTTCTTCATAATAAAAGACTCGTCTTTCTGCCAAATGGATGACTTAACAGTACGAAACAACTGTCGAAATGCCTCTTTTCTCGCATTCCGATCTGGATTTCTGAACAGTTTCATAGTCATGTATTTCATATAACCTAATGTATCCCTTTTGAAAAGCACCGTCTTTCGATTCTTTTTCAATCGTTCAATGCTTTTTTCTCTCATTGATCGTATAATCCTTCTAATAGCGGAGCGGAATCCTTTTGATGAGAAGATAAGCTTAACAGCGTGATCAAGATGCGTATTCCATTCAAATTTATAGGGCTCATATCCAATGCTTAAATCAAAAATGGTTACGTCCGTATTCACAAAACGGATAATCGATTCTTTTTCTAACATTCTACCGGGGCTAAACGATTCAAAATCATCGTCATATCCTAAGACAAAACTTACATACCGATTACGGCATGAGAACCCATAAGCAAATGCAATCATTTTTCCCTCAACGTAAAGTGCATCGACGACTGGTCTCATTTGGCCACTATCCGTTTCCATCAATTTCTTATAAAAGGTACGTTCCGCCTCATTCGTAAAACCACTTGTGTCATTTTTCTTTTGCCATCTTTTATCATGCAAATAAAAAATCGTGTCCATTTCTTCGACCGTACACACTCGATGTTCCACTTTGCCCAATAAATGCAGCCTTTTTTCTCTCCGTTCCAACCGGTGCAGCTTTTTCCGTTTTTCCAAGTAGTGATCCATTTGAATTTTATTTAGATTAATGTATGGAGCAACAACCTTATGAAAACTGTATCCGTATTTCCCTCGTTTCAAAAGACTTATTAAAGTTGGATACGTCGGACTGCTTTCCAAAATACCATGCAAAATAAATAGAGCATTCGGTTCCTCTTCTATCATTTTTTCAAAACAGAATCGAATCGTTTCGTTTCGATCATCGTGCCGGATTATGAAGTCCATATAATTCGATTGCCCATACCCAATCATTTCATAAATAACACCAAATAAGCTCTTCTTTTTAATGAAAGGAAAAAACCCGATATAGCTTCCAAGTTCGTTCTGTATTCCAATCACTTCAATATTTTTTTGGCTGCCTAAGCATTCAATCCAGAGTGAAATCCATTCAAACTCTATGAACGGATTTGAATTTTGATTGTCTTCTAAAATTTGAGCCCATTCGCCTCTAACCTTGTGTAATTGTTCCAATGTATTGATTCGAATAAGCTTCATTGTATCGCCCTTCCATCCTAAACTCATTGCATAAGAGAAAATCATTTATTGTTTCATCCAAGCCTTCCGAAATTGAATAGATAGGGTGCCATGAAAGCTCCTTCCTTGCCCGTTCATTGGATAAGACGCTTCTATGCAACTCACCATCCCTATAGCTTAAAAAAGAAGGGGGAGCATCCGAAGACAGCTTTTCTGAAATCATTTCATACAACTGTCTTATGGAAATTTCCGTGTTGGAACTCACATTGTAAATTCCTTCTTTTTTCGCCACAATTGCTTTTAAAACGGCATCCGCAATATCCTTTACATATATGAAATCCCTCGTTTGAGCTCCACCATAAATAATACAATTTTCCTTCTCTACTATTTTTGATATAAAACGGCCAACAACGCCTGCCTCACCTTGTGTATTTTGCTTTGGCCCATAAACGTTCGAAAATCGTAAAATTGTTGAAGTAAGATTGTACTGTTGCGCAAAATTAACAATATATCTTTCAGCTGCATATTTCGATACCGCATAAAATGATTGCGGATTAACAGGATGCTGTTCACTAATTGGCAAATGGAGAGGTTCCCCATAAACGGCAGCTGAAGATGCAAATAGGAAATGATCAACACCATATTCAACGGCATATTGCAGCAATTTCACCGTTGCTGCCGTATTTGTTTGAAAATCGAAAAAAGGCTCTTTCATGGAATGCACAACAGATGTCTGGGCAGCCAAATGGATGACAATATTTGGTTTTTCTGTTTCGACTATTTTTTCAACAAAACAATCATTAATATCAAAATGATAAAATTTGACATTCTCCGGAAGATTTTCACTTGAACTTGAAGACAAATTATCGATTATGGCAACATCATATCCCTCTAAAACTAATCGGTTGGCAACATGCGAACCGATGAAGCCGGCCCCCCCTGTCAATAAAACTTTCACTAACGATCTTCCCTTCCGACAATTGATTTGTAATAGTCTACCGTCTCGTTCATCATCTTTTGAAATGTGAACCGCTCTTTAAATAGTTCTCTTCCACGTTTGCCCATTTCAATCCGTAAATCATAATCCACTACAAGTTTTTCAATTGCTTTTTGCAAGCCGACTAAATCTCCTACACGAACTAAAATGCCATTATCAGTTGTGACAGCTTCTTCCATACCCCCAACATTTGTTGCAATAATTGGTAAACCAGCCCGCATCGCCTCCAAAACGGAAAGCGGCAACCCTTCATATTGCGAAACAAAAATAAAAATATTTGCTCTTTCTAAAATCGTAGTAACGTCTTCTTGTCTTCCCTCGAAACGGACTCTATCAGCAATTCCACTCGCTTTTGCAAAACGCTTCGCATTTTCCAACTCGGGACCGTCACCGACAAATTGCATTGTCCAGTCAAGATGTTGTAAATGACAAAGCGATTGAAGAAGATCCATTTGCTTTTTAGGATGTGCAAAGCGAGCAACCATCACAAGATTGAGGGTTTTAGAGGATGCTACTGCCCTCTTATGCTTCACAAGTTCAGGCACGCCATTCTGGATACAAACGATTTTCCGGTCAGGAAGAACCTTCTGTTGAAGAGCTAATTGTCGATCATACTCAGAGACAGCAATGACACCCGACGTAAATTGTCCTGCAATCCTTTCAACAAAACGGTAAAATACCTTTTTTGATCTTACTACACCATCGGTAAACGACCAGCCATGCGCTGTAAAGATAACTGGTATATGGAGTGACTTGGCAGCCATCCGGCCAACAATACCGGCTTTGGAGGAGTGCGTTGCCACAAGGTCAGGCTTGAGCATTTTTAATAGTTTTCGTATTTCCATAAAAGCTTTCACATCATCTATTGGCCGTAAATCACGGATTAAATGCTGAACGCAATGAATCGATATATTATCATGTAACTGATGTGCATTTCCGTCTGCCCCTGTAACTATATGAATCGTATGTCCTTCGGATTGTAAATAATTTGCGAGGTCGCGAACATGGATTTGCGCTCCTCCCATATGCTCCATATTCGTAATGATTTGGACGATTTTCAGTTTTTTATCTACGACTGACACCCTATCACCTTTACAAAACGGAGACATTTTAGTGGCACTCAAAAGGATCCGTTCCCTTTCAATACAAGCTTGACCGTTGATAGAATTACCTTTACATCCAAAAAGAACGATTGGTTATCAACATAATAGAGATCATGTTCTATCTTTTTGCCATGCTGAATTTCAGAACGGCCGTTAATTTGGGCATAACCAGTCATGCCAGGTTTCACTAAAAGTCGTTTGCGCTGATGCAAATTGTAATGTTCTGTTATTTCAGGTATTTCCGGTCGCGGTCCCACGATGCTCATATCGCCAAGTAAAACATTGAACAACTGTGGCAACTCGTCCAAACTATATTTCCGTAGCACCTTGCCTATTGAAGTAACTCTCGAATCAAACCCACTTTTAAATGTAAAATCTTCCGGCACTCCTTCATCCCACTCATATCGATGATCGTCGATTTTACGTTTGTCGAATCTCATTGTTCTAAACTTATAAATTGTGAATTGCTTATTATTCTGCCCTGTCCTTGTCTGTGTGAAGAACACAGGGAATCCTGAAGCAATTGCGATGCTTATCGACAGGACTATGAATAAAGGAATACAACAAAGTAGTAGAATAGAACTTGCTACTATATCAAAGACTCTTTTTCCAAATTGTATTTTATTTGCTGTCAAAGGCTTTGTATCTACATGCCACTGACTTTCTCGTTCCAATTTCAACCCCCTCCGCTTCTTTCTATGACAAACACAGGAAATTCTTCCTCACGTTATATATTCTTGCTAATCAATCGTATGCATTTAGATGCACTTTCATTCGAGCGATAAGGCAATTAAACTAAGTATAATTTCCCCAATAAAAAAGCATGCACGGAATCATCCCGTACATGCCACTTATTTCAGTACGCCTAAGCATCATCTATTTTCTAAACGATAGAACTCTCTGCCTGACATATCGCATTATAAGTTTCGACTCGTTTACTTTTAATAGATTCAAAAATAAAAAGTATACAACAACTCCTGAACTAACAACGGTCGCCATTTTGATCAAAGGATTCCAAGCAAATAGTACATAGCCATTCAAGCCATATACAACTACCCCCATAACCGTTGAAGCTGCCAATACTTTTCCGAAAGTGATCAACATCCTTTTTAAACCAAACTCTCCAATTTTCCTTCTTAAATTGATAAAAAGCAAAGTGGAGCAGAACAGTGCTGAAATGCTTGTGGCGAGTGCAAGTCCACTAATTCCCATGAAGAAAGATAGTATAAGATTTAAAACGATATTACAGAATACTGCAATAGCAGCATTGTACATAGGTGTTTTCGAATCTTGTAGAGAGTAAAATGCCCGATTGAGTATTTCTCGGAAAGCGTAGCCAATCATTCCGATTGAATAGAAAAATAGCGCATGAGCAGTCATCTCAATCGCCAGCGCATCAAAATGTCCACGTCCAAAAAGCAATTGAATAATCGGTTCCGCCAAAATCATAACACCAACGCTCGCTGGTACGACAATGACTGTTATAGTAGACAACACATCACCGATCGATGCTTTGAAATCTTTCATATTTTTTTCTGCTGCCATATTGGATATGAGTGGAAACATTACTGAAACAAATGAAATGACGAAGATACCTTGTACAAAATCATTCAATCGGCTCGCATACGTCAGAGCAGAAATCCCGCCTTCTGTTATAGTGGAAGAAATGCTTTTGTCTACCATTAAGTTAATTTGATCGATTGAAATGCCAATCATAACCGGAAGAACAAGTACAAAAAGTTTTTTAATATGCTTATCTGCAAAATTAACAGTGGGAACATATCGATAGTTCGTTTTGCGTAAAGCGGGGAATAAGAAAAGCATTTGAATAATGGCTGCCATTACACTGCCAATGGCTAAAAAAAGTATATCCAATTGATCGCTAATCATAATTGAAATAATAATGATTACATTAAAAGGCAAACCGATCATCGCAGGAATGATAAATTTGCCTTTCAATTGAAGAAAGCTTGTAAACAATTGAGTTAAGCTTGTGAAATAAATGCCCAATAAACCAATTTGAGTGAAGAGAATAGCTGTCTCCAAAGTCGCACCGTCAAAACCGAACGCAAACAGTTTGACGATGGAATGCGAAAAACAAAACCCTAAAACAATAACGACTGTAGTGATCATTACTACAATCGTTATAAGGTTATTTGTAAAATGTAACGCAGAAGGATGGCCTTTTTCATGCTCAATTTGTTTAAACATCGGGATATATGCGGTAGATATGCCTAAAATAATAAGACTGAACAATACAGAAGTAATCGTTATTGAAATAATATAAGCATCACTTGTTGAAGTAGCACCATAAAAATACGATAAAGTAATATCACGCAGAAATCCAGTTACTTTTGATAGAACAGCAATTATCATTAAGAGAAATGCTGTTTTTTTCATCGTTTCAATGGCAAGTCCTTCTTTGCTATTTATTTATCGTACACACTTCTACCTATGAAAAAAAGAATTTATATTGGTGAATGGATTTCATAATTAGATTAACCGTTCCAAAACCCGAATAATCTGATTTCCGTTACAGGCGTACCCTTCCGCGGGCATGGCTTAAGTCAATCGAACCACGAAGAGTTCGATTTGCCGTCAAGATTAATTTCCAAGGTCTTTTAACCGACAATGAATCCTAAAAACGTTGATCTTCGTTTCAATGCAGGCGCTTTAATCAATGAGTTAGAATACAACTATTTATGCAGAACTGAAGAAAGTGTATTTGCTCCTTCTTCGCTACTACACGTTTATCAACAGCTACTCTGTTTCAACATAAGCCTCATAGTAATGATGGTTCTTATCAAGCTTATAATTGTTTAGTACCGCTCCGACAATATTTGCTTTTGAATGTTGAAGTGCTTCGATTGCTTTCACCATATTCCTTTTTTCTGTCTTGCCTAAGCTGACAACTACGATTGTCCCATCGCATTTTTCCGATAAAACTTGTGCATCTGCAACTGACAATAACGGAGGTGCATCAAAAATAATTAGATCATATTTCTTTTTGGCTTCTGCAATGAATTGATCCATACTGCGATGACTTATCAGTTCAGCCGGATTGGAAGGTATTGGACCGCAAGTAATAATATGCAGACCCTTTATTCCTGAATCTTTTACTACATCCTCGATACTCCAATTGCTAAGAAGTAAGTTCGTAATGCCTGGAGAGATAAATTGATTAAATGTAAAATGCATCGTCGGCTTCCGTAAATCCGCATCGATTAATAACACTTTTTTCCCTTCTTGAGCAAATGCGACCCCAAGATTTGAGGCGATTGTAGATTTCCCTTCTCCTACGGAAGCAGAAGTAATGAGCAGCGTTTTAGCGCCCTTGTCTTTTATCGAGAAATTAATATTCGCTCGAATGGAACGGAATTGTTCCGAAAAAACCGATTTGAAATAGCCCATCATGAGCATTCGACCGGAAGTGTCCGATTTTTTTCTTTTGATCAACATCTCTCACCTCTTTTCAAATGACTTTTTCTTCTCGTGTTTTGTAGCAGGGCTTACGAAGCCAAGTATTGGGATGCCGATCAATTCCCGTATATCTTGTTCTGTTTTAACCGTCGTATCGAACAGTTCAAGAAGAAAGGTCATTCCAATGCCAATCATAAGTCCTAAGACAGCAGCTATTACTATGTTAAGTGGGGTATTGGGAAAAACGGGTTTAATATAGGTTTGATCAATTGCAGGAGATAGAATCGTCACATTATCAACATTCATTAAGACACTAATTTCATTTTGAAATACTTCAGCAGTCATATTCGCAATGGCCGCTGCGTTTTTCAATTCCCGATCTTCAACAACTATATTTACGACTTGTGAATTTTGCTCACTCGTCACTGCTATTTTCTTCGCCAGTAAATCTGGAGTCGTTTGGAGATGTAAGTTATCAATTACTTGTGATAAAATGACGGGGCTTTTCATAATGACACTATACGTGTTGATCAACTGAAGATTCGTTTGGATATCTTGAGCATTTAATTGTTCTCCTCTATACTCTTTTGTGTTAATTAACATTTGCGTCGAAGCTTTATAAATTGGAGGCAAGAAGAAATAACTAACGACTCCTGTAGCCGATACAAAAAAAACAAATAGAAAACTATTTAGGACAAGTCTTTTTCTAACCGCCTTTACAAGCTGCTGAATACCTATTTTAGCGTCCATATTCACCCTCCAACTACTTAACGATTCCTCTATCATACTTTCATTTGCTTAAAACGGATTGGCGGCAATGGCTGAAAATTCGTACCGAGCAAGACATGTTTTGCATTCTCAATAAAGTAATTTTGAAGGTCATTCGAAAACTTTCGTCTAATATATTGATAGCCTTCTTTTAATAAAAAGGGGCGGCGTATTGGATGATGTGCATCTGATGATATGAAATGCACTAAATTATGTTTGATCATCTCCAAAGAACATTTTTTTGCAGCCCGTCCATTTGCACCAAATAAGCTATTTGCGGTAATTTGAAAAAGAATACCTTTTGCCACTAACTCATACAGCAGCTGTTTTTCCTTTTGCAAAACAACATTTCTTTCCGGATGAGGAATGATCGGCATGTAGCCTTCAAGTTGCAAAGAAAAGAGGAGGTCAAATGTAAACTCGGGAAAATGATCATCAGGCAGCTCTATTAATAAATACTTACCGCTATCAGCTAAAGCTATTACATCTCCATCTCTCATTGCGTTCATACAGCTAAAAAACTGAACTTCTTGTCCCGGAAAAATCACGACAGGGATCTGATTTCGCATGAGTTCCTTGTTAAAATCGGCAACTGCTTGTTTAATCTGTTGAGCATAATTCCTATATTTATCGTTCAAATGCGGAGTAGCAATAATATGGGTAATCCCGTTTAAGGTTGCGTTTTCAGCAAGCAAGATGGCTTCTTCAATAGATCGCGCTCCGTCGTCCAAACCGGGTAGAACATGATTATGAAGATCGACGATCATTGAATATTGCGCCTCCTTCCACCGAAAATATAGATCGGAACGGAAATGATATTCCTTACCAGTCCTATAATATAGCGAATATGATCAGTATATTCTTGAACACGACGAAATATTTCTCCTCATAAAAATGAAAAAATCATCCCCTCAAACGGGAATGAGTTATATCCATAAAGCGTTTTCTTGTCCTGTTCTGCCCTGCAGGCAGGCTCCAATTATCCCCCATCAAATGAGCACAATAACAAACGAATCCAACAGTCGAAATTATTTCATTTACGATTAACAAAAAGTATTATGAAATGATGTATCAAAACAAATCATTGTACAGCTTCCTCATTGGAAGATCATTCACAACCTTTTTACGGAAAAAAATCCGTCGAAGCTGAACGGCGCTTACTACTTTAAGAGTACCCGCCGTCCGAATAACGATGTAGCTATATGATTTCCTATATACTATAGGCTTGTGCAATGAGGAGAGTAAATGCCTCGACTCCAATATAATATAAAGCGAAGAGGGAGTAGTTTTCTTATAAACATACTTAAAAGGTTATTTATAGTTAAATACCGAGAGTTCCTTCATCAAATATTGGAAGAATTCTTGTTGCCTGAACTCGATATTGTTGGACTTGCAATACTTTTAAGTACAGGTCCATAACAATTTTTTCCCGTAATGTGCTGAACGTTCCTTCTGGTTCAGTTCGTACAGGTGAAAAGTCAAGTTCAAAGAAGTTAGCTCCTAATAATTCTCCATATGGTTGTTCGTTGTACTTCACTAAGTTTTGGAAGAAATATTTATCCAATCGAGGAACTGTATCTCTTTTCTCATTTAAGAAATGAGCTTTGCTGCTATCTGAAACTCCAATAACTGGGAAGTTGAGGAATTCACCTTCCGTAATTTCTGCAAATCCGGAAAACGGCACATCAGCAATTCGATCACGAAGTGCTCCATTGCACGCGCTCGATGCATATTCGATATCCTTGCGAATGAATCCTGCTACGAACAATTTAGCTCTCGTCACTTCAAAGAAGTCTGTATCACCGATTTGTCGGAATCGAACAGGAACTAATTTCACCTGCTCTAAAAAGACATTCTTTGTAACCCGCTTAATTTCTGTTGCAGGTGGTGTCAGTGTAATATCCGTCTCTACAACGATTTGGAGCTTTCTTTCCGCCAAAACGGTAGGGACTTTAATCGTTGGCGTACGGACATCTTGTTGCAGTGCTACCGGATCGTCGTCTAAAGGAATTTGCTGCAACGATAATACTTCACATGCTGGAGTAATATTGTTTTCTTCTACATTACTCATTATTTGAATCTCTCCTTCTCTATCTTTTATTTACTTACATTCATACATTATGTTTATTTTGCTACTGCGCTCGGGCAATATTCTCACTATTGTCTTATGTAATCGTCTAAACACAATTGTAGTTTCTATTGGAATGGATGAATTCATGAAACCTAAAAAAGATGACCCTATAACAGCGCACAGGTCATCTTCTCTCCTATTCCTTAATATGCATTTCCTGCTGTTGCAATAATTGGATCTTTAATTCCAATAGAATACTCTCAAGTAAGCAGATTGGTTCTGTCTTTTGTTGCTCTTGAGTGTCCAATTCACTATACCGAATGTTTTGCACAATGACTCCATCCAAAGAAAGAATGCCTCCAAATGCAGCACTTGCTCCGTCGTGTAGCGGCTTTGATAATCGAGTAGGTGTAAAATGGCAATTTTCTAAAACGATGTTTTTCGAAATTTCTTTAATGCTTATGACCTTTTCATCAAACAAAATCGATTCTTCCATACTTATTTCAATGCAATACTCTCCAACAACGAATGGAACTTTAATCCTTTTATAATCTCCTTCAATTTCAGTCCGTTTGGATTCTCCTTTTTTCTGTTTGCTATGCAAAGGGATTATATTCGATTTGAATGGTTTATTTTTATGCTGCTGGACATTCTTTTGAGAGGCATTCGAAACTGTTAGTACTTCATGAATGGAAGAGCTTATTAAATGACATGTTATTTGCTCTAAATAATGGGCAGTCGTGCTTACAAATTTTGTGTCCATTTGAATGTTTTTTGTATTGTCGGGGTCTACAAACTCAAATGTATGTTGGCTAACCTCGCCAAATAAAGGAGCATGAAGAAAATCATGAACTTCAATCATTGTGGAAAACGGGATGTTTGTAGTTTTAGAATGTATAGCATTCGATCGTAATAGCTGATTGAGAGGTTTAATCGTTTCATCATCGTGATCATCCATTTTTATTTGCGTATGTTGCGTCCGTTTTTCTTTTTGATTAGCTATTTCTTTCAGGAGACTAACAAACCGTTCCACGGCCATTTGTTTGGATTCGCTAAGGGCGTCATGTTCGTCTTCTACAGGTATGTCGATGCTTTCATTTGATCCATTGCAAGCAGATGGAGTATCCGAAGTTTTAACAATTTCAGCTTGTAAAAACGCATTGTCAATTCGCTCATCATTCTTTGTCAATTGAACTCTTTTCAATAAATCTATCAATTGCTCCATCATCATTTGTTTCGATTTCCTATTTTCTTCGTAAGGTTCAATAGCCATGTCAGTCCCGGAATCCTCATGGGAGATTTTTGATACCGCCATTTCAAAGTGGGAAGTGGACATTTTCAGAGTAGAATTATGTATAGAGTCCTTTTCAATTTGTGAGTGGACTACATGCTCTGCATTTTTGGAAATTGCTTTCTTTATATTTTTAACCTGTTTCAAAAGTTTTAGTAATCGTTCCACTGCCATTTGTCTATTTGCTCTCTCATTTTCATAGACCTCATTAATACGCTCCAAATCATGAATCGATTGAAGAGGAGCATCAGTACTAGAAAGCTGAATAGGTTCACTCTCTATCATCATATCGGTCGTTGTTGAGTGAACCGCCTTCATGTTTTCTATCCGTTTTAATGCATGTAGTAGCTGAGTGAACCCGAAACGCATCGTCATATTTTCTATAGTAAATAGTATCCCCGTATTTATGAACGTATGGTCGATTATGTCTGATGTGCTTTCATTGATCGATTTAGAACTGTCAGCAGGAACACAACTAAGTTCGTCTATTTCAGGTTGCTCTATATCATTTTGAACTTGAACCATTTCAGCGAATTCCGTCACCGGATCTAATTCGGAAAGGATTTCAACAGGGAATCTTTGGCGATTGTCTTGAAGATCCTTTAATTTCTTTACGAAAGGATAAATACTAGTTGCTTCAAAATCTTCCGTATGTTCATCAATGGAAGTGGAACACTTTTTTTCTGAATGCTCCTCCAACTTTTCGCGAATAGAACTGTCGATTGCTGTTTCTTCACTCGCCTCCCCTTCGACACCGACCGTACTCACTACAAATTGGCGAATAAAAGCTCTCCGCTTAATTTCTTCTGAGTTCATCCACGGAGTTTTTATGCCTACCACTCCTAACTAAACGAATGTCACTATTACCTTATGCTTTGCCGCTGTTCTTTGACCACTTGTTAGGAGTTGCTATATTAGTTATATACAGAGCTCATCTTACTTTTTGCAATATGTAAGTATTGGTTGATGGAAAGAGTAGAATGAAATCAATAGGATGATTTTTAATTTGGCAGGAAGGAGAACGAACAATGATTAGTAAAGTAGGTCAAATCATGTTGTATGTTAAGGATCAACATGGCGGCAAAGGAATTTTGGACAGAAAAAGTAGGGTTTCGTGTCATTTCAGAAGAAAACAATGGACAAGGTATAAGATGGATAGAAGTTGCTCCAACTCAGGAAGCCGAAACAAGCATCATTCTCCACGATCAAGATTTCATTTCCAACATGTCACCAGATGTAAATCTCGGAACCCCTTCTTTATTATTTTTCACGAATGAATTCGATCAATTGTACAGTGACTTATTAAACAAAAACGTTACAGTTGTAGATATTATAAACATGCCTTCAGGCAGAACATTTAATTTCGCAGACGGTCATTATTTTGCGGTCATGGAACAATTGTGAGTTTTACAATATATTAGGAAAGAAGAAGTGATGTTATAAGTAGTTTTTTCTGATATCTTCATAAAAATCCTAACACCAAAAAAAGAGCTGTCAAAACAGCTCCAAAACAGCTCCAATGTAAAGCTTAATTATTTTTTATTACCGGGATCCAAATCTCACTTATTACAGATTGTGAAGTTAAATCTTGTGTTTTAATCGACAAGATTTCCGGCCCCTCTACTACTTGATAATTGGAAGATGGAAACCATTCAGAATAAATTCTTCCCCACGTTTCCTGTAGTGTGCTTGGGAAAGGCCCAGTTGATTCAAAGATTGCCCAAGTTAAGGCAGGAACTTCTAACTGTGAATCGTTTTCAGGGCATCTTTGTGTGGTTGCCACCCCTATATACTGATCAAGCTCTCCTTTTTCCTCCATACGTTCTTCAGAAAAGTTTGTTGACGCTTGAATAATCCCTGCAGGTTCAACATTTGAAAGTTCTTTTAATTGTTCTATTTTTTCCATCGTCAAAGACTTCCACATTGCTGTAATTTCTGTGTTTTCGCCTTCAAAAATAATAGGAACTCTTTTCATCATACCGACTATGTTAAATTCGCCTTTTTGTTCGATACGGTAATTCATTTCATTTCCTCCTTTAATTGATAATTGGAAGGTCATTGGTGGAAAGGCTTTTAATTGCTGTCCGTTATTCCTCGCTTCTGATGGCGTTACACCGTGAAAGTTTTGAAAAGCTCTAGTAAAAGAGTCTGGTGAGTTGTATCCATATTTAATCGCCATATCAATGATCTTTACATTACGATTTGAGAGCTCAAATGCCGCCAAGCTCAATCGTCTACTACGAATGTATTCTGATAATGTTATCCCCGCAAGAAAAGAAAACATCCTTTTAAAATGATATTCGGAACACTGAGCGATTCTTGCCGCCAACATAAAATCTATTTCATTAGTGAGGTTATCCTCAATATACCGCATTGCATCATTCATGCTCTTTAGCAAATCCATTTAACTGACCTCCTTTCCTCATTAGAATAACAGGAGTTGAATGTTTCATCCCGACATTCCATGCCCGATTTTGTCGGATTCGTACTTTTTCTGATCTACCACTGTTTCATTTATGTAAAAGTTTCCTCAACCGTATTGTTAACAATAACTATATTCCCAAATAGATGGCATTTTCAATTATGAATGCAACTCGCCATCTCTAGATGTGTGAAATCACGTCCAGAAGTGTGGGACTATTTACTATAGTTCAAGACCCAAATAACAATGTATACTTTTCAAAAGGAGAAGTGATGTTGTCATGTGTTTAATTAATTTTCATTTTCAAGACCATCCGATCTACCGATTGATCGTTGCAGCGAACCGGGACGAGTTTTACGAGCGCCCGACAGCACCGGCACATTTCTGGGAGGATCAGCCTCATCTATTAGCTGGGAGGGATTTATCGCAACACGGGACATGGCTTGGCATTACGAAAAACGGTAGATTTGCCGCACTGACGTATTACAGGGATCCTTCTGAACAGAAAAAAGAGATCCGGTCGCGCGGTGAGATAGTGACCGCTTTCCTCGATTCTGATATGACCGCCGCTGAATTTCTAAAGTCGTTGCAATTGAAGCGCTCAGAATATGCAGGATTTAACGTGATTGCTGGCACTGTGGATGAGCTGTTCTATTACTCGAATGTTGAAAATGAAGTGAAGGAGATTTCCGCTGGGACACATGGACTGTGTAACCATTTTCTTAATACTCCATGGCCAAAAGTTATTAAAGGGAAAATGGATCTTCATCGAATTGTTGAACAAAAACGCGCGATTCAGCCAAGCGAATTGTTTGACGTGCTGCAGCATGCCGAACCGTTTCCAGATGAGCAACTTCCTAATACAGGAGTGGGAAAACAATTGGAACGGATCCTTTCTCCTCTATTTATTAAATCTGAAGGATATGGCACCCGCTCATCGACAGTCCTACTCATCGATCATGAAAATACTATTACTTTCGTGGAACGGACATACAGGGACGGAATATTTATGGAAGAACGTTCATTTTCATTCCGAATAGAGAATTAATCATTTGTAGGAGTCTATTTCGGGGATACTATAGGTGTAGCGAAAGAAAATAAATGGTACAATCTTATGATGAGCAAAGGATTTTGCATGCAACAGGAGGAAACAAAATGAGTAACGAAGAAAATTTTTGGCTTGATCTACCGAAGCCGTTTTTTATATTAGCACCGATGGAAGATGTGACAGACGTTGTGTTCCGTCACGTGATCGCTGAAGCGGCACCGCCAGACGTCTATTTCACGGAATTTACGAATACGGAAAGCTATTGCCACCCGAATGGGAGGGAAAGTGTTCGCGGCCGTTTGATGTTCACAGAGGATGAACAACCAATTGTCGCCCATATTTGGGGAGACAAGCCTGAGTATTTTAAACAGATGAGCATCGACATGAAAAAGTTAGGTTTCCGTGGCATCGACTTAAATATGGGATGCCCGGTACAAAACGTTGCAGCGAACGGGAAAGGTGCAGGATTAATACGGCGCCCCGAAGTCGCAGCTGAAATAATCCAAGCCGCAAAAGCAGGTGGATTGCCGGTTAGTGTCAAAACGAGATTAGGCTATGTCGAAATCGACGAATGGCACGATTGGCTGCGTCATATCTTGGAGCAAGACATTGCAAACTTGTCCATTCACCTTCGCACAAGAAAAGAAATGAGTAAAGTGGACGCCCATTGGGAACTAATCCCAGAAATAAAAAAACTACGGGATGAAATTGCGCCAAATACATTGTTAACGATCAACGGTGATATTCCTGACCGTGCAACAGGACTGAAATTAGTGGATCAATATGGTGTTGATGGCGTCATGATCGGCCGTGGTGTTTTCACGAATCCATTCGCTTTCGAGAAAGAACCACGAGAGCATAGCGTAAAAGAATATCTCGATTTGCTACTGCTGCAATTGGATCTACATGATCAATATTCAACTGAAGAAGAACCACGCCCGTTCAAGCCGCTTCTCCGCTTTTTCAAAATCTACATTCGTGGATTTAGAGGTGCTGCTGAATTGAGAAATGAATTGATGAATACGAAAACGACGGATGAAGTACGGCGTTTGGTGAAAGAAGTTATGGAGAATGGATTGGATTAAGCTATTCAAAAAGAGAGGTTGAAAAGTGACATTATTTTTCAGCCTCTCCCTTTTCCCTTCATCCATAAGAATTCCTCATAGGTTCGACCCCTTTATTCCTTACCAAAAACATAAAGTGATTGTGCATGTCTTAACCTAATAGCTTGTACTATCTTCCAATCCTTCACCTTTATAAAATCATATCAGCATTATTAAAGCGAAAAACAAGTTTATAGCCATCGAATGTTTCTTTTTTGACCTCCGTGTAAACTCCATTCGTGTAATTTGAAATTGCCTTTCTCCAAAATTTTTGTGCAACAATATTTTTCTCCGATGGGTTCGTAAACAGCTCCCAATTTCCTTTAAATTGGTCGAATACGATATTAGCAGCTCGTTCGGCAATCCCTTTCCCTCTTAAAGATTGAATTAAAAAGAACTCATTTACAAAATAGTCAATTCCTTTATTGCAATGAGGTGGGGTTGCGAGGAGAAGAAACCCTGCTGGCACTCCATCTACTAAAATAATGTAAGGAAATAAAACTTTCGATTTTTCCCACCAAATATTTTGAACCTCATACTGCTCAATTATTGTTCGAAAATCGTCACTCTCTTCATATATCCCGTGAACATTCGGCATTCTGCCATAGTGTCCGGAAAGGTCATATAGGTATAACGGATATAAATTTTTTATAAGATACGCTTCACTTTTATCTGTTAATCGAACATCAATATTCATCGGTTTCTCCTTTTATGGATCTATTTGTCTATGCTGTAATTGTAATAAGGACAGACAAACGAACATAGATAATAAACGATTATAAAACGTTCTTTATATAAAAAGTCACATCAGATGTAATCCAATGTGACAGATGATAACTATTTTTTTGAGTAAACAATTTTTTTAATACTATCGTGAGAAAGAAAATATTGATTTGAAAGCTGATCGATCGTTACCCCGATCAAAAATTGTTGTCGGATTTCCTTGTTTCGATAGTCCAAGAAATCTTTTGAACCCGAAACCTCTCCCCACTTTTTTTGTGCTCCCTTTAAAATAGGGATATAAACCATCTTGCCATTTGCATACTTCTGAATTTCCCGTAACAGTTCTTTTGGAAAGATACTTTTTGCATTCACATATTTCACGTTTGCTCCGCTCCTTAAAATAAAATATTCAAGGCAGCAAAGTCATAACTATAAACGTTAAGGCGGTTCGCAATTTTCAGCCCTACACAAACAACCACCGTTGTTCATAGTGCAAACTTTGCATAGAGCGGATCTTGAACTTTCCCTTATTTATTGCCATAACATATTCCCCTTTCGATCGTAGTAAGCGTTTGTCATTCGAAGACGTAAGACGAAATTCATCTCCTCCGTAAGCCGTAATCTATTAGAACATAAGACAGATTACCCTATTGTATCAGACAATTCAGTTCAATAATGATTTTCTATAGCCTATCAGCACAATTTTTTCGAACAAACCCGTAATTTAACATTTACGAAATATAAAATAACGTGGTAAAATATCTTGAATTTAATTCCAAAAGGAAGTGGAAACCTTACAAGAAGACCGTTATTTCAAGTAATCTATTGCCCACAAACGTTTTTGATTTGAAAATTAAACAGTTTAAGAGGTGTTCGAAGTTGATAACGGATCATAAAGAGCAAACGATTTTTCATCACGTCGGAAGTAAAATTGTGACGGATCGAGAAATAGCCATCGTCGCTAGATTAGAGGAGCCACTGGTCGTCGTGTTAGGAAATGTTTTAAGTGATGAAGAATGCAATGAACTGATTAACATGTCTACAGATAAAATGAAACGTTCAAAAATTGGAACGACACGCGTAGAAAACGAGCTAAGAACGAGTAGCAGTATGTTTATTGAAGAAAGTGAAAACGACATCGTAGCGAGGGTTGAAAAAAGAGTCTCAACGATTATGAATATACCTATTGAACATGCGGAGGGTCTTCAAATCCTTCGGTATACGCCTGGTCAACAGTATAAACCGCATTATGATTTCTTTTCAGCAACAAGCAAAGTGACAAATAACCGAATTAGCACGCTCGTTATGTACTTGAATGATGTAGAAGAAGGTGGAGAAACCTTTTTCCCTAAACTGAATTTTTCAGTATCACCTAAAAAAGGGATGGCAGTTTACTTTGAGTACTTCTATAACGATCAAACGTTGAATGAGTTAACTTTACATGGTGGCGCACCAGTAATTATCGGAGAAAAGTGGGTCGCTACGCAATGGATGAGAAAACAAAGAGTAAGGGATTAGGATTAGGCTTAAGGTTAGATTAATTATAAAACATCAATTCCTACTAAGGAGTTGATGTTTTTTTGACTCTTCCTCTTGAAATACCTATAGAAAATAAGCTTTCCATCATGAACATGAGTAGTATAGAGGACTGCAGAAGCGTAGTTGATTGAAAGAGCGTTATAAATCTTATCGAGAATTCTTTCTGGCAGTGTAGGCAGCATTGCCGCCCTATTGATGTAGAAAAAGTATTTTGCCAACACACTATTAGCTCCATTAGCCCTTGTGTAGTAAAAGAAAACAACCATTGGCACGAATTCCGTTTCAATGGCTGTTTTGATGTGTAAAATTTTTAAGATGAGTATCGAATTCCTTATAATCCATTAATGAGCGATTTATCCACCATCGACTACAAATGTATGACCTGCTCTAAAGGTAGCTCCAGGTGAAGATATAAATACTACCATTTCCGTAATTTCCTCAGGTTTCGCAGGGCGATCCATTGAAATATTACCAACAACTGTCTTACGGAACTCTGGATCATCCATCCTTTAGTTATTGGGGTTTCGACCAGACAAGGAGCAATTGCATTTACACGAATTCCTTTTGCTGCGTATTCAATTCCCGCTACTTTCGTTAAACCAACAACTCCATGTTTCGCCACAACATAAAGTTCGTAATAGTAGAGGTCTTTCGCTTTTTAATTCCGATCTGTCAAACCTCTCATTGCCTGTCTTGCAGCTCGTTGAATTGGATCCCAGCTGCCATTAAAAGGGGGAGCATAACTTAAGTCGAGATCCTCAAGGTCAAAGATTGTCATTTCATTGAAGAGAGCAGTGGCCAATACGTCCACTCGTTTATCGACACCTTTTTCCCCGATGACTTGTCCACCGAGCAAACGAAAATTGTCACTTCTATAAGTGAGCTTAATATGAAGTGGACGAGATCCCGGATAATAATCGGCAATGTCCTTCGCCTCAATCTTTACAACGTCATAGGGGATGTTCAATTGTTTTGCTTCCCATTCTGATAAGCCGGTCTTTCCCAATGACAAATCCATGAACTTTAGTATAGAGGAACCGGTTATTCCTTTAAACATTCTCTGTTGCCCTGCCATATTCAGCCCTGCAATACGTCCCTGTTTATTGGCCGTAGTCCCAAGTGGAATATAGTCATCCTGCTCTTTAACCATATGATAGTGAAGTGTACAATCTCCAGCCGCATAAATGTCCCTCACATTCGTTTCCATGTAACGATTCGTTTGAATAGCACCTCTTATCCCTGTAGTAATTCCAGTCCCTTGTATAAAAGATGTATTCGGCTTAATACCGGCAGAAATTAATACGAGGTCAGTGCTATACAGATTTTGATCCGTTCGTATCAATTCAACCGACCGATCTCCCTCAATGGCTGTCACATGCTCGTTCAGAATTAATTCAATGCCTTGTTTTTCAGCTTCTTTGTGGATGTATTGCGCCATATCTGCATCGAACATCTTACCAACATACGTTCCACGATGTATTAACCGAACGTTCTTTCCAACGGTTCGGAAGCTTTCCGCCATTTCGAGGCCGATATACCCTCCACCAACAACCGTCACATGTTGTATATCTTCACTAAGATTTTGAATGATTCGTTCAGCGTCTGGAATTGTTTTTAACGTGTGTACACCATTCAGACCGATCCCTTTCCAGTCGGGGATGACAGGGCTCGCACCACTGGCGATTAATAATTTATCGTAAGAAATGCTGAACATCTTCCCGGATTGTAAATCCTGACCCGCAACAGTTTTTGTCTTTGGATCGATGGATTGTACTTCGTGATAAGCCCGCGCGTCGATGCCTAATTTATTTCGGAACGTATCAACGCTTCTCGCAATGAGATCATCCGTTGAAGGAATCAAACCGTTGATCGTATACGGAAGTCCGCACTGTCCATACGAATAAATTCCACCCTTTTCTAATGTAACAACTTTTGCTTCCCGATCATGTTTAATAATTTGCATAGCAGCACTCATCCCTGCTGCATCTCCACCGATGATGACATATTTCATAAAGTACACCCCTCCCTAAGTATAGTCTATATTGTTTTCATCTTATTTAGGACGCTCTATAGCAAAAACCTCCCCGATTTTCGCATAGTTTGCTCCTGCTAATCGACTGACAGCTGCCAAACCTTCCGCATCAATTCTTCCATTTTCATAAAGCTCATTTGCGACATGGAATTGAACGACTTTACCAATGAGTAGATCACAGCCGGGCTGCTCTTTATCGCCCAATTGCAAGGAATGCTCTAAAATGCACTCCATTCGAATTTTGGCTTGTTTTACTCCCGGAACTGAAATTTTCGTACTATTTACGAGAGTGAATTGCGCCACCTCCACTTCACTTTCATTTGGCGGCAGGCTTACAGCTGTTTGATTCACCATTTCCACGTTGTCTTCATCTACAATATGAACGACAAATTCTTGTTTCTTTATACTATTTCGAGCCGTATCCTTCTGTTTTCCTCCCGAACGTTGAATCGCTAAAGAAATCATTGGAGGATTGGAAGAGACAATATTAAAATAACTAAACGGAGCGCCATTTAAAACACCATCTTCAGACAATGACGTCACGAATGCAATAGGTCTTGGAATAATGCTTCCAATCAGAAGTTTATAATTCTCCCTTTCCGTATTTCTAAGCGGATCAATGGAAAGCATGGACATCCACCTTTCTTGGTTAATTTCGTTCTTGTACTTTGAATCGGCCTTTTCCACTTTTTCTTTCAGAACATAATTCCCATCACTATCTCATATTGATCCTGATTCAACACTTCCTTTACCACTTATATTGTTGGCAGCCGCATTTCTTTTCGTATTCGAATTCATTATTATTTCTACCTCTATTTGTTTCAAATTAAGATATTCTCATTTCGAGATATTTATTAAAAGATTTATAAGAAAGCATGATTCCTTGAATCATCCTCATATTTAGGTCATCCATCAAACAATACCTCGAATTCGAGATAATTATATAACAGCTACTTCACATTTGCAATGAATTGAATAGACCTTCTATAATTGAACGTCAAAAGAGATTGAAAAATAGTTAATTTTTCAATCTCCTTTTAGTGTGTGCATTGAATCTATTACGATCGGTTACTATGCCTTCCCTATATTCAGGAAACTGCCAACCATCTTTACAGATTCATCTTTTGGGTACCTTTTATATAATTCACTTGCTGATCGAATTGGATCACCGAAAAAATATCTCTCATATTGGGTTTGCCTTGTACCAAATGAACTCATTGTGAGATCCCAAGCTAAACGAAATATTTTTACACGTTCTTCTGCGTTCTTCGTAGCCCCTTTAAGATATTTGTCTAAGTCAATTCTTATAGGGGAATAAAATGCTTTTTCAGTTGGCAATGTGATCATCCCACTTGCTCCAATTAACTGGATGATTTCAATAAAACGTGGATAGATTTTAGGAAAAATGTTACCTGCAACTTGTAATGGAAAGATGTCAGGCCGCATATATCCCCATTGATCGACCTTCGCATTGTTTTCCGCTTTTTCCAATAAGGCTCTCATCGTTTCCAGACCAATGATGATTTCTGACATTTTTTCTTGAATATGCTGATATCCGCTAATATTGATCGTTTCAATCAAAAGCTCAGCAATCCCTAAAACGAACTCTGTTTTGACAATCTGTCTACTTACTACTTGGTGCTTCGCAAAGTGATGGAAGGAGCTCTCAAGTGGAAATTGCTCGGCTACCTCCGCATTGTTATAATAAAAAACTCTCTCCCAAGGCACTAATACGTTATCAAAAACAATAATTGAATCCATCTCTTCGAACCGTGAGCTTAATGGATGATTAAAAGAAGATTCATCGCCAATGAATGTCCCTCGGCAAATGAACTTGATCCCTTTCGTATTCGATGGAATTGAAAAAGCAAAAGCTTCATCTTCATTAAATAAAAACTTCCCAACACTAAAGACTAGCACTTCATCTGTTAAGCCGCCTTGCGTAGCGAGAAGACGGGCTCCTTTAATAATAATTCCTTCTTCATTTCTATCAACTACTTTTGCGGCGATTGGCTCTTCACTGTTTTCAATGTAAGTTGGGGAACGATTTACTTGTGGAGAAATAAAAGTATGTGTCAACGACAAATCATTTTCTCTTACCATTTCATAAAATGCTTGTAAGTGATTCGGAAAACACCTATTTTTATTCTTTAAAAACTCTTTTGAAGAAGCAAAACTTGTTAAAACAGTGTTTAAATAATCTGGACTTCTTCCCATTACACCACCTGAATACCGAGCCCAATGTTCAATCATTTTTCTTCTTCTTGTTAAGTCCTCTTTCGTTTTCGGCTGCAAATAAGAAAGACCAATCGGCTCCCCAGATACTGGAGATTGAAAAGTCATCTCATTTGTGATTTTCGGATCATGCTGCATATCATAAAGTGCAGCTTTTGACTGAATAATCCCCTTAAAGGCTGGATGTTCGGAGATCGGTCCTTCAATTTTTTCACCGTCATACCAAATCTCATTGTTCAGCTGATTCAATCGGCTAATATATTCTTTTCCATTAATCGCGCCCATACTACACTCCCTAATTAAAATGGATTTACTAAGAAGTATTCGTTCATTACGGATTTAATAATTTCAATCGTTTGCTCAGATTCCTAAAATTACTTTATGTGAATAGCCTATGCCAATATTCCTTTATGCGTACCCTTTCATTGCCTACAACCTAATCAAAGGCAAAATAAAAAGCACCTGTGCAGGCAGGTACTTTTCTCAATCTTATTTACGAAACCGGCAGCTCTTCCCGATTAATTTGGCGAGCAATTTTTTCTGTTAAGCGTGTTGTCACTTTTGGCAGCACCATTTTAATAACAGGTGATAACACAGCGCCAGCCAAGCCGCCTGCATTCACTTCAAGCGTCCCCATCATTGATGTATTCCCATCCATTTCTTCAGCAGTGAACTCTCCACTACCTGTAAAGTTGTCCGTAATGCCATTTAATTCGAAACGAATCATAGATGGCTCATGGAATTCCGTAATGTTCAATTCCATTTTCACTGTCTTTTTAAGACCTTTAAAATTCCCTTCAAATGTCCAAACTGACTTATGCTCATCAATTTGTTCATGTTCCTTATAGGCAGGAACCATCGTTGCCCAGTTTTCAATTTGACTCACATAATTCCATACGTTCTCTACAGATGCAGGAATGGTAACAGAATGCGATGCAATTGCCATACATTTTCACTACTTTCTTCTCAATTAATAATGGGATAGCACAACAATTATTCTATCATCTTAACTGTTAAAATTCACCTATTGCTGTGGCAAATTAAACTATTAGGCACCTACCAAAAAAGCTGAGCATAGGAAATGAAACAAATAAAACTTTCATGAACTTTCGCTCCTCAATCCATGTATGACAGCATACTTTACATCGCGTAAACAGATCCATTTAACGACCGTCAAAGATGCATACTTCATTCAAAAAATGCAAAATGTGCCCACAAGGCGTATAAACAATCCTTATTTTCACAGAAAAAGCCTATCTTCATTTTTTCAACACTTGATTAGGATGTAACATGTAAGGTTGGTTCTATCGCTCCACATAAATAAAAGTGCCCTATTTTCACCTGTTTTTTAGTCTCCCTATAACCCCCTTTATACATAAAGCAAATATATACCCATCATGAAAAAAGCAATTACCGCAATGAATAAACTATAATGATTAGAGGCTTGTCGTATGGATTCTGGCAAGATTTCTTTGATTACAACCATATATATCGTTCCGATTGTCGAGCTAATTAAAAATGCCCATAAGAGATTGTTTTGAATGCCGATCATTTCTCCGATCAACGCACCAAATGCGACAGGAATTGCAATGACAACAGAGAGAAGAAATAACAGGTAAACCCTAATTCCTGCAATGAAGAACGGGGTGAACAGGATCATACCTTCGGGAATATTATGCAGTACTAGTGCCTGTAATAATGCTATGCTAAATTTGCTCTGTTCACTAGCTCCTAATACGACACCTACGGGAAAGTTATGGATCGAAATGATGAGCGCTAAAAATATCCCCATTCTCATACCACGAATTTCACTCGACTTCACAGGCATTGGTTTACTCTCCAATTTTTCATGGAGATAATGAAAGACGATCACTCCTGCAATGAAACCTACGGCAACAATGATCCAATTTCCCATTTCTATCGCTTCCGGCATTAATTCGAAGCTAATTAACCCTAATATCAATCCGGTACAAATAGCGTAGATTGTGCCAATGCTTCTTTTAAAACCGCTTATGCAACTTGCAACAAGTCCTCCTGCGCTAATTCCAGCAAAGGTTGATAAAAAACCGATAAACCATACATGCGTCAATTAACCATCCTTTAATAGTTTGTCTCTATGTTTATATGGGCATTTACTTTTAATTATGCGGCCCCAATATAGATTCAGTTCTGGATGCTGACGGTTGATTTTACTATGAATGGCAGCGGATAATTGTGGGCAGCTATAGGAGAAATTTGCTTGATGCGATTCAACTTGTATTTTTTCTCTTTTGCAACTTTTAATAGACATCCCGTATCCACTATGAACTTCTGTGTGAATTTTGAATGTGTCAGCGTGGAAATCCAAGTGGATTCAGTGAGCAAATAAAAAGAAGTTGAAACTGATAGCAATTTCAACTGTATCGCGCAAAGTGTGAAAAGAATTAAGTGAAATTATGTTATAATTGTAAAAGTTCTTTAAAAAGTCGAGCAATCTATAGTAACAGAGCTAAACTTTGAAAAAATTTCATAGCAGTAAAATAGATCATCTCACAAAAAATATTCTGTGAAAAAGGGGTAATTAAATGTCTAAAGATTTAGTAATGTTAATAGCGGGAATACTTGTTGCTTGGGTAGTGATCGGTTTGTTTACAAAAAACTTTGACGGTAATTTTTTGATTATATTTTTGCTTGGAGTTTTTTTAGGGTACGGGATTAAAAAGAAAGAGGCAAAGGAATATGCTTCGAAAGCATAGGATTGATTTTTAAAGGGGGCAGATTGTCACCTTTTGTTATTTGCATTGGTTTCTTTTTAGACACGGAGGGATCAAACTTGACTAAAAGATATAAGGTTGTCTACTATCTCTTGGTAGCTGCGTTTATGCTCATTTACTTCAAAGTATTTAGCACTGTTTATCGGATTTCTCCATTCGATGTAGGGAGCGGTATTTTTTTGCTTTTTTTATCTTTAGTAATCGTCGCTCTGTCCCTCTTGCTGTCAGTATTAACTGTAAGCATAAGCAAAATTGCTAAAAGCATCATGGTTAAAAGACACTGATATTGAGTAATCAAAATACAAGTATAGCCAATACAATAAACTAATGATCAATAGCTGTGAATCCTTTGAAGTTATTGAATGACTGTTGGTGAGGTTATACTGTTTTGTTCATCTTATTCAGCAAGAAAGGAGTTGCAAAAATGGAAAGACATTTCTTGTTAACAAAATATGCAAGAACTCATGCAAAGTCGAGTAATAAATGGGCGATTTCTTTGCATGAGTTAGCATTAAAAACAATCGCCTTTTGACCAAAAACTTGGCTTTGCACCTTATTTTCATTAACCAAAAAATAAGGGGCTGGCAAAAGTGAAATATATTAAGCAACGACTATTTTACCTGAAGAACTTTTAGTTGAGATCCAAAAATATGTTCAAGGTGAAACAATCTATATCCCAAAACAAAAGTGTACGTATGAAAAATGGGGATCTCTTTCAGGCGGAAGAAAGAAAATCGATGAAAGAAACGCTTCTATAAGAGATGGATTTACTAGTGGCAAGTCCATTTGCCAATTAGCTCAAGAATATTTTCTTTCAACCGAAACAATTAAAAAAATCGTTTATTCGAGAAAATAGATAATTTGCACTGGTTTCTTTTTAAAGAGATCAGTGCTTTTTTATGGTGAGTTTGTTTCCGAATCATTGTTTCTATTTATCATTGCTATTGGATAATTTAAACTATTCAAAAGACCTTTAAGAAGGCTAAGAAAATTCAATGAGATTACGACTTGTAATTTGATCATATGCATTTTATCGGTCTATTTTGTTTGAACCATTTGCTCAAGCAAGACCATTTCATCGTTTTAAAAGTACAACATTCATTAAGCCTTATAGGCAAAAAAGGAGAGAATTTTTGATGAACAATCAATCAGATACATTTCCGATATTAGAAACGAATCGAGTAATATTAAGACGGATTGAAAAAGACGATGCCCCTGATATTTTTAAGTACCTATCCGATGATGAAGTGATGAAACATTATGGTACGAAACCATTTCAAACCGTCGATGAAGCGATAAAAGCAATTTCAAGGTATGAATCCTTGTTCCATGAAAAAAGAGGGATTAGATGGGGAATTACATTAAAAGGAGATCATCAAGTTATCGGAAGCTGTGTTTTTTATAATATGGTTTCTGAACATTTCAGAGCTGATATTGGGTTTGTGTTAAGCAAAGATTTTTGGGGGCAAGGAATTGCTCAAGAAGCAGTAAAAGCTGTCATCCAATATGGCTTCGAGCATTTGAACATAAATAGGATCGAAGCAGTCATTGAACCACCTAATATTGCATCGCAAAAATTGGTTGAAAGACTTGGTTTTCTTAAAGAAGGGTTACTAAGAAGTTACGAATACTTTGATGGGAAATTTGATGATTTATACATGTATTCCTTGTTAAAGTCCGACTTTCCCTCCGATGAATCGAAAATTTAGTAGAGAAAAGGTGAATACAATGTCTTATAACTATTGGCAAGGCAAAAAAATTCGATTACGGGCACTTGAAGAAAAAGACGCCTCTTTTTTTCAAACCTATGATGATGAAATAATGAGACGTTTAGATGAAATTCAACTGCCCCAAACGAGTGAGCAAATCATAGAATGGATACAAAAAGAACAAAACCCCAAAACCGAAGACCAGTTTTTTTGGATTGCAGAAGATGTAGATGGCAATGTTATAGGTGAGATTAGTACTTCCCAATGCAAGAGACGACATGGAACGTTCAAGTATGGAATTGCTCTATCCAGAAACTATCAGGGGAAAGGGTATGCCAAAGAAATGATCTTGCTCGTGTTGCGATACTTTTTCATGGAACTACGATACCAAAAGGTAACACCTCATGTGTATGCTTTCAACGAACCATCGATTAAACTTCATGAACGAATGGGTTTTGTACGTGAGGGACAATTAAGAAATATGGTGTATACGAATGGACAATACTATGATGCGATTTTTTTTGGAATGACAAAGCAAGAATACGAAAGCTTATACGGGGATTATTTTGATTAAGGATAAAGCCCACGAATGGAACGAACATTAGTGATCGCTATCCTCTTGCGGATCTATTTCGACAGCGCGGACATTACCGCTGCCTTGTTCATGTAACTGATTTGCTGGCATAAAAAGAAGCACGCCCTCCCCATTCAGAGAGAACATGCTTCTTTTGTTGCTTTTTATCATTCGCTTAATTCTACATTTGCATCTTTTGTGTAGTTATACTGAGATGGATCGACAGGGGTGTATCCTTTTGGCGTATAAAACCTCAATAAGTCGCCATTTACGACTTTATCAGAAAGCCCCAATTTCTCATCCACTTCTTTTTTCATTTCTTCAGCGCGCTCCAAGTGTCGATCGTCGAGCGGCAAGCCTGTTTGACTATCATAGAACTTCTCGTTGATGGAATCAATTGTCGGACTGACGAAATCGCCGTTTCTGAATGGCACAATTTCATTATGCTCTTCCGAGAATAAATCGGAACCAAATTGAATAAAGTCTTTCGTATCAATTCCAAGCAAATGCAATAACGTCGGAAGAAGGTCTGTCTGGCCGCCATACGTATGGTTGATGCCGCCTTTCATTCCGGGGACATGTATGAATAATGGGACGCGTTGCAAGTTCGCACTTTCATAAGGTGTAATGTCTTTCCCTATGATTTTGCTCATTGCTTTTTTATGGTTGTCTGAAATACCATAATGGTCACCATACAGCACAATGACTGAGTTATCATATAAACCCATTTCTTTTAATCGAGTGAAGACTGTTTGAATCGTCTCGTCCGTATAACGCGCCGTTTGGAAATAATCATCCACACTAGCGTCTCCAGTCTCGGCTTTATCAATTGTCACTAGGTCTTGATTCATCGCATACGGATAGTGGTTTGCAACCGTAATGAATTTCGCATAGAAAGGCTGCGGCAATGAAGCTAACATGCTTTCAGATTGCTCATAGAACGGTTTGTCCAACAGTCCGTATTCGGCCATGTCGATCGGGTCACTCGTATCATAATAACTTGCATCGAAGAAATGATCGTACCCAAACGCTTTGTAGATCGTATTCCGATTCCAGAAGCTGCCGTTATTGCCGTGGAAGACAGCGGATGTATATCCGTGATCCTTTAAAATGCTTGGCGCAGCTTGGTACGTATTTTGCGCTTTCGTAATAAAAGCAGATCCTTGCGGCAGACCGAAAATGGAGTTCTCCAACATGAATTCCGCATCGGACGTTTTGCCTTGGCCTGTTTGGTGGAAGAAGTTATCGAAATACGCTGTATTCTCATCTTTTGTTAATGAATTTAAAAACGGTGTCACTTCTTCCCCGTTCAATTTGTAGTTGATGAGGAAGCTTTGGAATGATTCTAAATGCAAATAGATGACATTCATTCCTTTTGCGATCCCAAAATACTCTTTGTTCGGTTCGGCGTAAGTAGATTGTGTAGAGTTGATTACTTCTGTAATGTCACTACTATCTGCAAGCGCCCGCTGTGATGAGGCCGCTGCTGTTTCCACCGAGTCATAAATCGAGTAATTGTACATCCCTAAATATTTCACAATATAATTCCGATCAAAGCCGCGCGTCAATAGCTGCGGACGGCTCGATTCGGCAAGCCCTAAGTTGACCAACGAAAGGACTAAGGCCCCTACAAGTATCGGGGCTGCTTTTTTAAACCCAATTCGATTTGCCTCTTTTCGTACCTTGCGTGAAAATCGAAGGTACAACATGACGATTACGTCCACAAAGAACAAAATATCATAAGGCTCTAACAAGGAAAGGACACTGCCGCCTAAATCTCCGAAATTTTGCGTTTGGAAAAGGGTAGGCAATGTAATAAAATCACTAAAAAATCGATAATAGACGATATTCGCATATAAAAGAATCGACATGAGCGTGTAAATCATAACAAGGGCAGTATATTTTCTCGTACCTTTAAACAGAAAAGAAATTCCTAAAAACAGCAATGCTGAACCGAGTGGATTGATCAGTAATAGGAATTGTTGAAGTGGTCCTTCTACCCCTAAATCAAATTGTGTAGCCTGAGCAATATATGTTTTCACCCATATCATCAAGACAGCGACTGCATAGATTCCTAAAAAGTTGTGCAAAAGAAAATCTTTCACATTCCGTTGTTTTCTCATGTAATTCACCAACCTTTTACTTCTTAATTCTCTTTATATCTACGGAAAATGTTATTTTAAAATAACTTTAACTCTACGGCTAAAATATAATACTCCTCTTTATCCATTTCGTCAAGTTCGTAGGATTCAAGGTAAGGCAAATCAAGAGGTATTCATAGGCTTTTAGAACTATTTCGAATTTCTCTGTCTCCAGAGTATCCTTTTTGACCCCTCCCTTCTATATAGAGGGTAAAGGGGGAATGAGCATGACACATTATCTGAAAGAATACGCACGATTTCACACAATTGAGGAAATGGACGCTGCAGCTGAACAGCATGTGATGATGCACTATGATGAAATGACGAATTCAGATCGCCAAGTTTTAGACGTCATTCGCCGCTACTCCGTTAAATATGGGGCTGCTCATTTGAAACACGGAACGATCGAGGAAGCGATTGGAAAATCCAACGTAACAGTAAGACGGGCAATCCGCAAACTCGTCAACCTACGCATCATCGAGAAAATCCATTACATCCGACCGGTCATGAGCGGGCTTGGCGCCAACATTTACAGCATTTTGCCTTTCGATGACCAGGGGAAAATGAACGACCGTGACCATGACGACAAACCGCATGAGAACGAGGAAAAAGGGCAGCTTCCGGCAGACGAAGCTACTCTTTCTAAATCTTTATTAAAATCTAAAGATCTTAACTACACGTCTCCTACGGAATCGTCAAAGTACTCCACAAGTCTATTTAGTCGAATGAAAGACTTGCTTGCCGCAACGATCGGAGACACAAAAATGGCCCGTGAATTCTACGGAATTCATAGGGCCCTATCTGGAAGCATGTTGAAGTTTGATATTTACAAAGACGATCTCCACGTATTCGAAGACCTTGCGTATCGTGCTTTAATGATTACTGTGATGGCTACGAAGAAGAAAGCAATCCGTAATTTGACGGGGTATTACAAAGGCGTTTTGGACAAGTTAGTTGATGAAACGTATTTCAAAGATATGTTTATGCTATTTGATAAACCGATCGAAGGATTTTATTGTCCGTGAGTTTTTCGCGATGAAAAAACTGTACGCAATTCGATTCACTATCGTCCAGCTTTCTTATCCACTAAATGATTGATATATTTCGTAAAGGGATTGATCATATTAATAGCACAACGTTGCACGGTGCTGATTTTAAAGGTTAGCAGTATAGAATCACTTGCCAATTACTAATCTTTTACTAGGCTAGTCCCAAATGTTCACGCAACGTGTGGCCTTCATATTTGTTTTTGAAAAGACCTCTCTTTTGCAGCTCGGGTACTATAAATTCAACAAAGTCCTCTAAGCTACCGGGCAATGTGGGAGGCATAAGATTAAAACCATCTGCTACCCCTGCTTCAAACCAAAGCTCCATCTGATTGACAATCTCTTCAGGCGTGCCGATGAGTGTGAAATGTCCTCCTCCAGCATTTAGATACCCCAATAGCTCCCTTACTGTTGGGTTTGTATCCTGAAGTATTTCTAATATCGTCTCATATCGGCCGACCGGTCCAGTAAATTCCTCCACAGGCGGCAATGGTGGAACCTTTTCATCAAGTGCCCAATTGGAGCAGTCTTGTCGAACAAAAATGCTCAGCTGTCTTAAAGCCGTTTCAATAGGTAATTGTTCGTCTAATGCCGCTTTCTTAGCGAAAGCCTCTTCACGACTCTTACCGACATAAGTTACTAAGCCTGGGAACACTTTAATATGTTTGTCGCTATTCTCGCTTTGTTTCACTTGCTCATTGATTTTTTCTCGAAATCTTTTTGCTTGCTTGAAGTTCCACGACACTGAGTAAACAGCATCGGCATGCTTTGCGGCTAATGCAATACCTTGTTTGGACGCCCCTGCCTGCATTGCGACCGGTTTACCTTGTGGACTTTTCGGCGTAGTGGACGGTCCACGCACCTTAAAATAGGTACCTTCATGATGAAATGGCGATATATTTGAAGGATCGATCAACTTTTTCTCTTCACGTTGATGCAGAAACGCTTTACTGTCCCAGGAAAGAAACAACTGATTCATTAACGTTGCAAATTCATCTGCTTTTTCATAGCGATCATCATGAGATGGTAGCTTATCCATACTATGATTCTGCGCTTCAACATCAGTCATTGAAGTAACAAGATTCCAACCAACACGACCTTTTGTTATATGGTCTAAACTCAAAAGCTGCCGTGAAGCCGTAAATGGATTGGAAAAAGTACTTGAGATCGTTGGAACTAACCCTACATGCTCTGTCACTTGGGATATGGCTGTTAAATTGATCAGTGGATCAAACCAAAACGCCGGCATATCACTGGTTTCTTTGCCTACAAATGATTGATTATCTGCAAAGAATACGACGTCAAGCAAGCCCCTTTCCGCCAACTTAGCCAAGTTCTGATAATAGGTAATATCACCAATCCGTTCAACACTTGAATCAGGCATTAGCCAAGCAGCTTGGTGGTGTCCGCAGCCATACAGCAAAACACCTAAGTTTAAATGTTTTCCTTTCATTTCAGCCATTTTTCACACCCCCATTTGTCAGTTCATTGTTAAACCGCCATCGACGGTAAAATTCTGACCTGTAATGCCGCTTGCATGTTCTGAAGCCAAATAAGCGACCATATTCGCAACGTCTTGAGGTGTGGTGACTTTCTTCAACGGCGTTGAGTTGGCAATTAAATCGAATACTTCCGGCGTTGTAACAGCACTGGCGTTAGTTGTTTTCAATAAGCCCCCTGAAACGACATTCGCCTTTATGCCATACGCCCCTAATTCGGCAGCTATATTACGTGTAAAACCGATTAAACCTGCTTTCGCTGTCGTATATTCATGATAAGGTACGACAGGATTTTGAAATAAATTCGTCCCTATACTAATAATACTTCCATTTTGTCGTTCCATAAATTGAGGGACGACACTTTGAATTACGTTAAATGCTGCTTTTAACGTACCATCCAACTGTCTTTGATAATCTTCCCAAGATAGTTCTGCGAAAGGTTTCTGCTTGATTGGATCAAATTTAAAATCGATCAATGCATTATTCACCACAACATCAATTTGCCCAAAATAGTCAGTTGCCTCTTCTACCATACGATCCACTTCTGTACGATTGGTGACATCCGCTTGAATGGCAATCGCATGCTCCTTTCCAATCTCGGAAACAATTTTGTCGGCTGCCTCTTTGCTCTTATTGTAATTGACGACTACCCGAAATCCTTGGTTTGCCAATGTCCTTACGATCGTTGCCCCTAACCCTTGACTACTTCCTGTTACCAATACGACTTTACTCATCCCAACCACTCCTGTACGTATATTATTTGAAACGGTAAATGGCAGCTAAAAATTAAAAAACGCAACCTTCCAAAAGGAAAGTTGCGTAACACTATGATGACATACCAAAAAGAAGACAGAGTCATCCCTCTTCGTATATCCAAGAGTTTACACTTTCCTACGCTAGTTTCAGCTAGATCAGGTTCAAAGGGTTTGAGTCACTACTCATCTCAGTTAAATAACACCCCTAGTGCATACTATTTAGTTTTTAAGAGTTTTTAGATCATGCGGCCATTTATAATATTTCTATTAGTCTGTACTTTAAACCATAGCATATTGAATGATCTATTACAACTTGGCCATTTATTTCCTTGGGTCCATAGTCAAAAAATATAAGATCAGCTTTGATTGCTTTTTTCAATAAACATGTGAAAGAACAGATTTGCAACTACAAGAATGATATTCAATCCACAAAGAACTGGACATTCACGGAAAGACGATCTATTCATCTACCCGTTTGGGCATTGGCCCACAATCTTCTAAAAGTGGCTGGCATCCACGAGCTACTTTCAGGATTTTAAATGAGAATAATACAAGAACAGGTGAGGAAAAACGAATCGTTTTCCTCACCTGTTCTATTTCAGGAACATATTGGACAGCCCCTATTATAATTATTGACTATATCCTTCAAATTAATTATTTATCCAGAAACTTATAGATAAGGATAGACTTACTCTATTACTTGTTCCGGCCAACCGATTTTTTGCTGATAAATCAAAACATCCCGTTAGTATTCCTCAATCTTTATTTTTATTTTCGTTTTTATTTCTTCTTCACTATCTGTTGCTGTTTCTGTTTCAGAAACATTCTTAATAGACTCTTCAACTATTTGCTGAATCAATGTATTATCAATTTTGGCATCCTTTGGAAAACCTACTGAAACTGTTAATTCGTTAATACTCCCACCAACCATTATTGCTAGTGAATCACTTTCAAGTTCCGTCTCCTTTGTAATAGATTCATTTGTTTCATTTTGTAATTCAGATAAGAAATTTGATATTCCATCATCTCCACCGTTTTCTTGGGAAATTACTACTTCTTGCTCGCTTTCTAATACCTCGGTTGTATTACACGCGACTAACAAAATTAAACTAAATAAAATCCCTGCAATGATAGCTTTTTTCCTCACTTCTCAATTCTCCTCTCAAAAACAAAGTGCAAATTTCACAACAATTCTCCATGCATAAGTTTAACGATATCTATTGGAAATAGTTTCAATTTAAACATATTTTTGTTCAGCTAACTGGGCCGTTTGCAGAACGGACGCAAATTGCTTAACCGCAACGGCTTCCCAATATGATTACTGAAATAAACCAATCACCCAAACTGTCAAGTACATAGGAACTGCAACAATTATCGCCCCTGCAACTAAGTAGCTAATTGCCCATATAAAAAACTTTAAAATATCATATATAGCACCTGCTAAGTCATCAACAAATCCCAACTTTAGCCCCCCTCTACCCACAACATATTTGATAATCCCTCTTTAACAGTATTTCCCTTTAGAAAATAATGCATAGCCCATTCAGCGATGTTCCACTTTAGCTATCTGGCCGTTTGTTGAATATCATTATATATCTTAGCACAATGAGATCTGATCCAGCGGAAATATTCAGTATTTTTTTAAATATATACATCGGAATTTGTCAGGGAGGCAGTAATCTCGGAAGGTTTATCTCGAAGAATTTTTACTCCTCAGAGCTGATTGATCTAATAGTTGTCTTTTCTGTTAATTTATAAAAAAAAAACGATAAGATGTCTTAGCGTTTTATGTGTGTGTCCTACTTATGCGCAGTTCATTCGAAAAAGTCCTGAAACTAGAGGAATGGCAATAGCAAGGGTATGAGACAATTCTCGTTTAATCAAACAATACACTAAGAACTGGTAAAAAAACAAAATTTTTCTCTTTGGGCTCATGAGGAGTTGAAACATGAATCAAGTTCCACTTTACATTATTAAGGGTAAAGTTTTACAACTAATTAATGTCAATTAAGTTTATACTTTGATGAATCGAATACTAAATCTATCAAGCTATCAAAAAGCTTTAGTTGTGAAGGATTATCCCAATCTTCCTCAAACTCAGCCATTAGCCACATTACTTCATCTAAAAATACGTGTTCTATGGATTTTTGCCAATAACTCTTTTCTAAATCAGTTAAACTGACCGATTCTTTATACCCAGACAGGAAAAGTTCCCATTGATTCGGTGTAAATATCTCATCTGGTGCAGTTGATAATTCATTATGAAACAAAAGTAAAACTAACGCTAAATCAAATATTCGAGGAATCCATTTAGCATTATCTGGGTCAATTAAATAAGGTTTCGGAGAATAAATTAAATTATTCGCTTTATAATCGTGTGGTGTTGCGACATTTGGCAACCCAACAATTTTTAGCTCTTCTTGTTGGGTAACGATTTGTAACAGTTTTTCTTTTAATAGAATGCCATCAATTCTATGATTAACTTTTTTTGCAAACTCTTCGATTGCTTGAACACTTTCTTCAATTTCTTCATTGTTAAAATCATAAACATCATATTCTTCCAACTCATATTTATTATCCTCAAGAGATAGTTGATGTATTTGTCCCAGCAGTTTACCTGCATCAAATATTTGATTATCAGTTCCTCTATAAGTTGTTCCTTCAATAAAAGGATAGACAACATATGTTTCCTCTCCAATATCTTGTGGATTGTCCATTTGAATATCCACAGGGATGACTACTTTAATACCATTATTCTTTAGATATGTAGTATAATTTACTAATTTTCTTGCTTCCTCTATCGGATTTTGTGTCCTTTTAACAATTAACTCTTTCCCTTTATCAGTTATTCGATATACAGGTGAAAAAGGATAAATACTTTTAGGCTCTTTGTCTATTTGAAAGCCAAACCTTTTTAACACATCAATTCCATTCATATTTATACCTCCAAGAGATAATTCGTTTACAATTATAAAGTTACAGATGTTTACAAAAGATATTGATTATATTCCTTACTAATTCCCTCGTTTTTTCACAAACCTGCTCCGTTTAAGTACACTTCTTCACAAACCCCTTATTCCCCTTCATTAATAGATCAATGGTAGGATAATTTTAAAATCCTTTCTCTCAAATGTTACTATTATTTGTATGGTATAGGCTACCAACAATTATAGATATCATCAGGAGACAAAAATGGAAAAATCGTATAAATTAACCGGGGGAATAAAGCAGAAGAACATCTTTTTCTGATATGTTTATAGCCGATTTCTGGAGGACAGCGAGTACGCAAATGAATCGAATCAATCCGAACAACCTACGGATGAACTGATTGATTCGATCGAGAAAGAACTATGTTACAAGCTTCCTCTGAGCCTGAAGTGATTCATGTCGATCAAGAAGGTGATTATGAGATTACATTCCTCGCCGATAATTTTGAGGTGTTTATTAAAGGCATAGTGAACGATGAACATTATGATACTTCTGAAGAGGACAAAGAAGTAGCTTTGGATAAAGTAGCGCACGGCAAATTTTCTCCCCTGCTTGCGGAGCTCTGCTCAGGGGTAACCGAATTGGAACAGGTAGAACAGAAAATCCGCAGCATCTGCACACGGATTGTTGAAGAAAAAGGCCATTTTTCTTTCCACGCAGATGAATTATCATATGTCATGTACGATGTGCAGTTTTGGTTATATACGAAGTCGTATCCAGACACCAGTCGCGACCAATATGAAGCTGTTTATGAAAACATCATCGCATTTGGCGGGGAATTCGGCCAAGGTGGATATGCGCCTTCCTTTATAACCGATTGGCTTGATATTCGCATGAAGGAAGGGCGAATTGTACGGGATCATGGGAGCATTCGGTTTACTGATTCGTATGCTGAGGAAATAATTAAGAAGTTGCGAGAAGCGTAATCAGATTCATGAAGAGCTCACTCTTAAAGTGGGCTCTTCTTCTTTCAATGTTAGTGGTGAGCAGCGGGATCGCCTAGTCACCCACTAGCGACATTGCCAATCATACACTACTTTTGAAAAATCCCGTTTCCTCCATTCTATTTTCTGCTAATGAATATCACTTCATAGGATTCAAAAAAAGTCGTACATAAGTTATCGCTTATAGTCGGGCTTTCCAACGTTTCTTAATGATGCGAATCCATTAGCTCTTTCAATCCGTTCTAAACGTTTCCCTTTTGTTAGTAAACTACTGTATCTATAAAACGCAAGTTTTTCAGTGGCCTGGTTCCATAATGATCTCTTTTTTGAACCTTGCTTTGTTAATACTACGTCTTCGTTATGTTTGAATACTCCATAACCTAATTTGTCTGAGGAGGTTGTAAGTGATTCAGTAGCCATATAAATACATTTCTCATAGTTGCATATTCTTCCCTATTTCTAAAATGTTGATGGTACCGTGCCCACGAAGGCGGAACTTCCCCCTTCTTAATATCAAACACTTCATCCACTTCCAAGTAGTCATAAATTGCATGTATGTTTTGGGCGTTATGTATATACTTCCATTTTCCATCTGTAATTTTTGCTTCTTTAAACAAACCAAAAAATAATAATATATCTCCTTTACCACCTTTCATTTTATTTAATAACCCTTCGGATGGTCTGCTCTGTCCAAATAGTCATCTCCACTCAGTAGTTCAATTTTGCAGAATTGTCTTTCTAGTGTCGGGATCTATGTGTTCTACATAATGATGCTTTGCCCCCAACTCTTGCATGAACATCCGTATAACTAACGTAGGCAAACTATATGTATAGAAATCACCTGATCCAGCACGGAGTATCGGTATAGAAACTAGATTTCCATTTAAAATTGGATTTGGTTTCCCACCTGATTTTGAATCAAATCCTTTTCTACTCAATCTAACTTTTCTTGCCTATTTAAGTCCCCCTTAAAAAATATTAGTGAAAAGATATTTTCACCTTCTCTTAACTCTAATCATTTAATTGATAAGAACTTCAAATTTCCTTAATTGACTTATACCAATGACTAATAATTTTTTTGAGAATATCGATGGAATCAAGTATGATAAAAATTATGAAACCAAATAATCCAAGTCCTATTAAAGAAAATACTAATAGTTTAAGTTTTTTTAAAAACCCTTCATTTTTAAAAGTAAATCTAAAGTGAAGATACAAATTAGTAAACTGTTCATATATCCATTTCAAATTATATTTCCCCAAACTGTGATACCATTTCTTTAGCTCAATTTGGTCTGGAATCCTTATATACTTCTCTCCAGAAAACCTTCTATTACTAACGAAGTCTTCTCCATAACTTGATGATTTTATATAAAAATCATATTCCTCCCATCTTTCTATATATGGATTAAATTCCTGTTTGACTATTTTATGACCATATCCATGTTTTAATAGGTATATAGTGAATGGAATAGAAAATACTCTGTTCTTTTTATCATAAAAATCTATTTGCCCCTCAACATGATCAAGATGTTTTCCACTATTGTTGATAAAAAAAACTTCTCTCCATGTATCTTTTTTTGACATTCTAATATTTTCATAGATTTCAACTTTAAACGGTTTTTCAGTACCAGACCTATATATTTTCAATCCCAAATCTCTATATTTAAGTTCATCATGCTTTTGATCACTATACTTTATTAATATAAATAATAAAGATATTATAACTAATAAAAATGTGAAAACAATTATATTATCAATAATAATCGTTATAGAATCTATAAACATAACTATCAGTTTATCGAACAATAATGGGGAATATTGATTTATATAATAAAGAATTCCTCCTATAATTAATAACACTACTATTTTTTTATTTTTAATATTTCCTAATAAAAATTTTATCAATTCCGTCGACATATATATTTCCCCTTAAAATTATAAATGAAATATCATTAAGACTATTATACCAACAATCAAATTTTAAACCATTTGACTACATTCATCTATTACCAAAATAAGACTGTTGGACGGCAGGGTTTACATCTGTTTGTCGAACGCATCGGGTATGGCTGGATTTGTTACTTGGCTTTGGGAGTGCAATCAGTCACTACCGTTTCAGAAAGGCCTATATTGCGCAAGGCGGTAATCTATTAAGTCTTCCTTATCGCTCAAAATGGTTTCCCATTCGGTCCTTAATTGCCATAGTCCTATGTATTTTCATCATTAACGGTCAAAATTCCTAAACCTTTAAGGGGAGTGCAATCGATTGAAACGGCCCGTTCGTTTCCTATATCAGACTCCCCCTCTTCTTGATCCTTTGGAAAATTAATATAGCTAAGCAGTTGAATCCATTGAAAAACTGTTACTTTGAAAGTAAATGCTGATAAAGTTTATCCTGTTCTATATTCATATCCTACAACTTCGAGTTCACGCAAAAGAACCGGCTCTAATCATTTTTCTTTAATGATCAGAACCTGTTTATATTTTCTTTGCGACGAAGCTTCTTAACTCCAGACAAAGGTAGCTAACCACTACCTCATAAATGCATCGAAATCAAGTTGATCATTACACGAGACCAACTTCTCAATATCCTTTTTCCATTTTGCTTTATTCTTCCTGAATCCACTTCTTAAACCGGTTAAGGCCATTTTCTATTTCTTTTTCCATCTCTTTTTGCCGTTTCTTCATTTCTTTCTTTATCTTTTCTTTCTCTCTTTCCTTCTTGTCTTTCTTCTCTCTCTTTTTCCGTTCTTTCTCTTCTTTCTTCTCCTTTTTCCTCTTCTCTTTTTCGAGTTTCTGTTCTTTCTCCTTCAACTTTTCTTTCTGTTTTTCAAGGTCTTGTTTATCTTTCGCGATTAATGGTAAATCAAATTTCTTCGTAGGGTATTCACTCATTGACCTTGATAAGACTTGCCCAAAAATCGGAGGCGCTGTGTAGCTACTCGTCGATGTTAAGTAATGTTCAGGATCCGTTTGATCATAGCCTAACCAAACCGCACCTACGATGTCTGGAGTGTATCCGACGAACCAGTGATCCTTTGATCCATCCATACCCGTGAATGGCAGCTGAGTGGTACCTGTTTTACCGGCTACGTCTATTCCTGAAATCTGGGCTTTCTTGGCCGTGCCTTCTTCGACAGCGCCTTGCAGCATATAGGTCATTTGCTGGGCAATTTCCGCATCTGTTACTTCTACAGACTGTTCACGCCATTTTCCAATGACTTCGCCTTCTGAATCTTTTATTTCTAAAATAGCATGAGCATCCATCATGACTCCATTATTCGCGAATGCAGAAAAAGCTTGAGCCATTCGCAAGGGTGAAGTACCTTTGTGCAAGCCCCCTAATGCCAGGCCAGGATTATGATCATTTTCATCCAATGGGATTCCGAACCGCTCTACGGCGCGCACACCCTTTTCTATTCCGATGTTATTCAAGAGCCAGACGGGAGGGATATTATACGAATGAGCGACTGCATCGTACATCGTCACTTGCCCTCTAAATTTATGGTCTATATTTTGCGGGGAATATCCATTAATGTTGATGGGCTCATCAACGAGCAAATCCGACATATGATAGCCTTGCTCGAGCGCAGCCGTGTAGACAAGTGGCTTCAAGGATGATCCCGGTTGTCTAACGAGCTCGGTCGCATTATTGAAGCGTCCATACGTATATTCTCCTCTGCCCCCAACCAAGGCACTAATTCCACCCGTTTTAGGATTCAAGAAGACCGAACCGCTTTGAATGAGTTGATCGGGCTTACTTTCTGGAAAATAACGATCATCCTCATACACGTCTTCAAGTGCATCTTGGATGACAGGATTTAACGCTGTATAAATGTGTAATCCTCCATAGAGCACTTCATTTTTCGTTAGCTTGTATTTGTTGACCGCCTCGTCAATTATATAGTCGATATAATAGGGGTATTTCCCTTTATAATCTGTCATTGTTGAATCGGCTAACACAATTTCTTGTCCGATCGCTTCATCAAACTCCGCTTGACTAATATACTTTTCATTTTTCATTAACGATAAAACAAGGTTGCGCCGTTTCACCGACTTTTCCATGTTTTTATAAGGAGAGTAATGCGTAGGTGCTTTAATTAATCCCGCTAATGTAGCAGATTCACTTAACGTCAATTCGCTTACATCTTTTCCAAAATAGATGTGCGCGGCTCGTTGAACACCCCATGCTCCTTCGCCAAAATAGATTTGATTGAGGTAGCGTTCCAATATCTCATCTTTTGAATAGGTTCTCTCGATTTTCTTCGTAAGAATCAATTCTTTGAATTTACGAGAGTACGTACGGTCATGCGTCAGAAATTCATTTTTTGAAAGCTGTTGAGTGATCGTACTCCCACCAGCAACAACTTTCCCTTTTACCAGGTTTTGAGTAAATGCCCGCGCAATCCCGAAATAATTAATCCCACCATGTTTGTAAAATTGTTGATCCTCAACAGAGATGACAGCTTCAATCAACTCTTTAGGAATTTGATTGATATCAACTCCTTCAATGTTAGCATTCGAAATTTTACTAACGATCTCTCCGTTTTGATCGTAAATAAACGTCGGTCTCGGTTCAGGTTCTTCTAATTTACTCACATCACTTGATGAGATTAATAAATTCACGATAACCAACCCACAAAGGATTACAAGTAGCATTACGAATAATAGTATTCGGATTGTTTTTTTTATGTTAGACCTTTTTTTTCTTGTATTCAATCGTTTCTGTTGCTGTTTATGTTCTTTTCTTCCCATATGAGTTCCACCTTCTTGATTTCCTTTCGGACATACAAGTTTAGCATATTGGGAAGAAGAAACTTAAATGAATTACACTATGAAAATACTACCATCCTGTAACGCTGTGTTTTGCAAGATAAAAGTGCAGAAGAATGCAATGAAAAATACATAAGCTTGCCAGCCTTCATCTGAGTATTCATTTATGTCTAGAAAGTGCGTTTGTTACCCTAAAAC
>NZ_JBBCZC010000016.1:0-73435 GCF_037144575.1 Sporosarcina sp. USHLN248 | reverse complement strand
CGTGCGCCTGGAACGGAAAGCGACGGTTGTCAGGGGTTCCCCATTTATTCTCCAACCAGAAAGGGACTATCACAGAAAATCAGTTTTCACTGACTTTCTGGACAGCCCCTTGAACATTTTTTTAAGCATATCGGCGATGCACTTTTTTGCCGTCATACGAAAAAATGATTTGCTTATTTTCGATATACGTTTCCAGATGGACAATCCTTCCCCAAAGTTGATGTATATATGGAAGAACGTTTTCCAAATAAGGGATATCCAATTCCGTCTCCTCATATTTATGGACTAAATACAATTCACCATTCCGCACATAATCCCCATCATGGACGACGATATATGGGAAGCCACCATTTACCCGCTGCGCGATTAAACGATTTCTCACTTCTTCAAAATCTTTATCCGAAATTGTATATTGGCTTCCTCTCTTTTCAAAAACGTATAAGTCCTCACTTTGAATTAATTCTTTCGTTAAATAGTTTCGGATGAATGAAATGTCCGAATCCATCTCTCTCACTTCAAAAATCTTTTCTCTCCCAGAACCGGGTTTTACTCCGAATTCCTTCATCTCTTCCGTCGGATGATCGTAGCGCCTCTCAATATCTTCGAAAATCTTTAGCCCCAAATAATACGGATTAATTGATGTGCGAGAAGGCTGAATAACATTTGCATTTAACTTTGAGTATTCGATCGTCTCGTCTGATGACAGATCCAATTCCCGCATAATGCGTTGATGCCAATAGGTGGCCCAGCCCTCATTCATAATTTTTGTTTCCATTTGCGGCCAGAAATAAAGCATTTCCTCACGAATCATCGTTAAAATATCGCGTTGCCACTCCTCGAGCTCTGTACTATGATGCAATAAGAAAAGGAGCAAATCCTTTTCGGGTGCGGGAGGAATCTTTTTTCTTTTATTTTCAAACGATGGCTCGCTTTTTTTCTTATAATCCATCTCCCATAAATCATCGTAAGGCGTCTTCTTTTTTTCAATTCTTTCTATTGTTTGCTCTTCTTCCTCTTCAAGATCCGTTCTTATAATGGAGGGATCTATATGCTCCTGTATTGCAAGCACTGCGTCGATGAACTTTTCTACTTCATCTTTGCCGTAGATCAATTCATATTGCACAATGCGTTCGGCTGTAGCTGTCATGCTTTCAACCATATCACGCCTCGTATTTGAGAAGCGGACATTGTTTTTAAAGAAATCGCAATGCGCTAATACGTGGGCGATGATGAGCTTGTTTTGCACTAATGTATTGCTGTCAAGCAAAAATGCATAGCATGGGTTCGAATTGATAACTAATTCATAAATTTGGCTTAATCCTAAATCATATTGGAGCTTCATTCGATGAAATTGCTTCCCAAAACTCCAATGTGAAAAACGTGTCGGCATCCCGTAGGCTCCAAATGTATAAATAATATCAGCAGGGCATATTTCGTAGCGCATCGGATAAAAATCTAGCCCGAAAGATTTTGCAATCTCTGTGATTTCTTGAATCGCCTTCGTCAGTGCCATTTGTTCCATCATACCGTTCCTCCAAGCTCCATGCTTTTTTGGAAAAAGGCCTTCAGTGCATAATACACATCCCTGTTCTCTCTTAATACATAATGCCGAAACTTCGGATTATCGATTTTATTATAAGATGACATTAATGTTGAATACCGCCCGCGCTCATTCACTTCCCCATATCCGAACATATTGCATAGTCCCATTAACTCCTCTACTAACGACATACATTTCACATTGTCAGAAGTCATATTTTCTCCGTCAGAAAAATGAAACGGATAAATATTATAGCGGGACGGGTCGTATTTTTTCTTGATCAATTCCAATGCTTTTTCATAAGCGGTTGAACAAATCGTTCCTCCGCTTTCCCCTTTCGAAAAGAAATCTTGCTCTGAAACAACTTGCGCTTTTGTATGATGTGCAATGAACTCAATATCAACCTGTTCATATTTCGTCCGCAAAAATCTTGTCATCCAATAATAGAAACTTCTCGCCATATACTTTTCAAAATTGCCCATTGAGGCACTTGTATCCATCATCATTAGAACAACAGCATTTGAGTGTGGCTTCTGCACATCATCCCACGTTTTAAAGCGCAGATCATCATTGTAAATCGGCATGATATTTGCTCTGCCTTCCATTGCATTCCTTTTAATGGCAGCAATGATCGTCCGCTTTTTGTCAATATTCCCAATGAGGCCTTTTTTTCGGATATCGTTGAATTCGATGTCTTCATGCACGATGTCCACTTGTTCTTTCTGCTCCATATTCGGCAGTTCAAGCTGCTGAAATAGCGTCTCTTCTATCTCAGCAATTGATATTTCTGCCTCATAATAATCATTACCCGGCTGATCACCAGCTTGTTTTCCGTTGCCAGCGCCGGGCTTTCCATCATTTGCAACGACATCTCCTACTTTGCTATCTCCGTTGCCTTGCCCTACATGCTTTGATTTGTCATGGTTGTAACGAATTTTATATTCATCCAATGACCGGATCGGAATTTTAATGACGTCCTTGCCATCTGACATGACGATACTTTCTTCACTAATTAATTCCGGAAGGTTTTTCCGGATCGCTTCCTTGACCTTTTCCAAATGACGCTTTTGATCTTGGTGGCCTTTTCTGTGCAGCGACCAGTTTTCCTGTGAAACGACAAAAGACTCGATTGATTCATCCTGCATTTCATTTCACCTACCCCAGTCCACTCATTTTTATAGTATATGCAAGGACTGGAACACTATTGAACTGTTGTCACCTATCTGTTGCGATTCTCAAAAACCGTCTAATTGCGAATTTTTTTGCTATCGGTTCAAAAGACTTCCTACATATTTTAATAGCTCATTCGCAGAAACAGAATTGTAGCCATACTCATCAATTAACCTTGCCACGACTTCATTGACCTTTTTCAAATGGGTTTCATCTGGTGTCGTGGAAGACGTTGTAATTTTAACGACATCCTTTAAATCTGCGAAAAGCTTTTTCTGAATCGCCTCTCTTAACCGTTCATGTGAGTTGTATTCAAAGCGTTTTCCTTTCCTTGCATATGCCGAAATACGGATTAAAATCTCTTCCCTAAACGCCCGCTTCGCATTTTCCGATATGCCAATCTGTTCCTCAATCGATCTCATTAATTTTTCATCCGGATTCATTTCTTCACCCGTAAGAGGATCTTTCAATTTATGTTTATTGCAAAATGCTTCCACATTATCAAGATAATTATCCATTAACGTCTTCGCGGATTCTTCATACGAATAAACGAAAGCTTTCTGAACTTCCTTCTTCGCAATCTCGTCATACTCTTTCCGAGCAATGGCAATATAATTTAAATAGTCCTCTTTATTTTCCTTTGAAATGGACGCATGCTGATCAAGCCCCTCTTTCAAAGAACGCAATACATCCAGCGCATTAATGGCATCCACTTCTTTACGAATAATCGCTGAAGAAATCCTGTTGATCACGTACCGTGGATCAATGCCGTCCATACCTTCATTCGGAAACTCACGTTTTAACTCCTCTAAGTCTGCCGAATTAAACCCTTCTACACTTTCCCCATCATACAATCTCATCTTTTTTACAATATCGATCCCTTGTTTCTTGGAAACTTTCAACCTTGTCAATACTGAAAATATCGCCGCAACTTTTAAAGCATGCGGTGCAATATGCACATGCGCCATATCACTTTCCTTAATCATTTTTTCATATATTTTTTCTTCTTGACTCACTTTTAAATTATACGGAATTGGCATCACGATAATCCGTGAGTGCAAAGCTTCATTCTTTTTATTCGAAATGAATGCTCGATATTCGGTTTCATTCGTATGTGCGACAATTAACTCATCAGCACTAATTAACGCAAAACGACCGGCTTTGAAATTTCCTTCTTGTGTTAGCGATAATAAATGCCAAAGAAATTTTTCATCCAACTTCAGCATTTCTTGAAATTCCATCATCCCACGGTTTGCCTTATTCAATTCTCCGTCAAATCGGTACGCTCTCGGGTCAGATTCGGATCCATACTCGGCAATGGTGGAGAAATCAATGCTTCCTGTTAAATCAGCGATATCTTGCGATTTAGGATCGGACGGTGTAAACGTTCCAATGCCAACACGCTTATCTTCTGAGAAGAAAATCCTTTCGATGAGGACATCTTCAATTTTCCCATCATACTCTTTTTCCAATCTCATCGTATTTAAAGGCGATAAACTTCCTTCAATACGTATCCCAAATTCATCATAAAAATCATCTCGTAAATGCTCTGGTATTAAATGGAGAGGATCCTCATGCATCGGGCACCCTTTTATAGCGTATACCGCCCCCTCTTCCGTCTTTGAGTATCGTTCCAAACCTTCTTTTAATAATGTGACGATCGTTGATTTCCCACCGCTGACAGGTCCCATAAGCAATAAAATCCTCTTTCGCACATCTAATCTTTTCGCAGCCGGATGAAAATACTCATTGACGAGCCGCTCAATCGTATCTTCGAGTCCAAAAATATCATTTTCAAAAAAACGGAACTTTGTATAACCATTTTCCTTCGTTATACCATGGCTTTTAATCATTTCATACACTCTTGAATGCGCCGTTTGGGCAACTTCTTTCCGTTCTTTTAAAATGTGCAAATAATCGGCAAAAGTACCTTCCCATTTCAACTTGTTCTCTTCTTCACGGAAATGTTCGACTTTCCGCAATATATCCATTCATTTCCCTCCATTCAGGGCCTGGTTTCAATTATTGTATGCCGTAATGCTCGGTAAAATGAGGCTTGGAAAAATAGCTCATTTATTTTCCTAATTCCCATAAACGTTCATGAGCTTCCACTTCCAAACCATTCACGAAAACATGCTAAACAGAAAACTCGCGTAAAACACATAACAACGTATAAACATCCTTTACATTCACTTAAAAAAGCATATAGAGAGTACAAACTCTCCACATGCTTTTGTAGGGCTCTTATTCACTGGCAGGATACAATTTTTTCAAAAACGCAACAGATTGATGGATCAATTTCTTTAAAATATCTATATCAATATCATCGACCTTATTAATATAAACACATGATTTCCCAGAAGTATGTTTTCCAAAATCCTTTAACAAAGTTTCTCTTTCTTGGTCTCCTGTTGCAAAATAAAGGCTGATTTTCGCTTTGCGCGGTGAAAAACCGACTAACGGGGCATCCCCTTCATGTCCGGTTTTATAAACATAATGATAAGAACCGAAACCGATAATGCTCGGCCCCCACATTTTTGCTTCATAACCTGTCTCTTCAGTAAAAATATCAAGGAGCCTATACGCATCCTCTTTCTTTTTCTTGCTTTCAATAGCTTCAATAAACTCGACAACACTATCATCTGTTTCTTTCGTCTTTTGCTCGTACATTTCACTTCACTCCTTTGTAAAATTTGAACGTTTTGCATATAAACAATGTATGATGAACATTATAGAACGTTTGAATAGCTATGCACTGAGAAAACAATCGACGATTTTCCGATAAGCTGCTGTAAAAGAATTGTTAGGTATACTTAATGCGACTTATGTAGCGTGATCATTTTTGAAACTATTGATGCATTCAATCTATGCCCTTATCGTATTCATACAGCTTTATTGCGCCTAACTTGTAACTTAAAAGTTATATGGACTCCAAAGCATTGTTGATCATTGACGAAACGGAAGATTTTAGATCTACTCTCAGTTATCTGAATGATTCTATTACTTGATATTGTGTTACAATTATTATAACGTATAAAGCTACAATAATTTCTATTTTAAATTATCTTGACTAGGGATTTTTTTACTTTATAATTAGATTGATTTTACACCAAAAGTGTTGGGATGCAGTTAGTAGAGTTAGGCGCTTTAGTGCTTTGCTTGACTGTCGGAGCGCTGCTTTCGACTGCAGCCTAAAGCTAGACGATACCTTAAAAGGAGTGGTGTTAGGGTTGGACAATAAGCTGAAGTTATACGGCTTTAACAACCTCACAAAGACACTTAGCTTCAACATTTATGATGTGAGCTATGCAAAAAGTGAGCGAGAGCAAAAAGATTACATCGCCTATATCGATGAGCAATATAATTCGGAACGATTGACGAATATTTTGTACGATGTAACAGAAATTATCGGCGCCCATGTTTTAAATGTCAGCAAGCAAGATTATGACCCTCAAGGGGCAAGTGTCACCATACTTATTACGGAAGAAACGCTGCCAGTTGCATTGATTGATGAATCGTGTAACCGCGGAGAAATCGAAATATTGAAAACTCGCGATTCTGTCGTCGGGCATTTGGATAAAAGCCATGTCACCGTCCATACGTACCCTGAGTACCATCCAGATAATTCGATCGCTACGTTTCGCGTTGATATTGAAGTTTCAACATGCGGGGAAATCTCTCCGTTGAATGCTTTAGATTATCTCATCGGCAGCTTTGATTCGGATATTATAACGACTGATTATCGTGTGCGTGGTTTTACGCGAGACGATAAAGGGAAAAAATTATTTATTGACCATAAAATGACGTCGATTCAAGATTATATCGATCAGGAAACATTGCAAAAATACGATGCAATCGATGTAAATGTTTATCAATCCAATATTTTTCATACAAAACTGCTAATTAAAGACATCAATTTGCAAAATTATTTATTCAATACAGATGTGTACGAAATTCCTCCTAAGGAAAGGCTACGCATCACGAATAATTTGCGCAAAGAGATGATTGAAATTTTTAGCGGTTCCAATATATACGAAGAGTGAGCGTTTGTCATGAAAAATCTTTCACAACATAAAGCCCCTATTATGGAGGCACTTAACAATTTTAAACAAATGCGTGTCGTTCCCTTCGATGTTCCTGGCCATAAACGAGGTCGAGGCAACGAGGAACTGACCGCTTTTTTAGGCGAAAAGGCGATGGCGGTCGATGTTAACTCCATGAAGCCTTTGGATAATTTGTGCCACCCTGTATCCGTCATTCGAGAGGCTGAACAACTAGCAGCTGAAGCTTTTGGAGCAAAGCATGCTTTTTTCATGGTGAATGGCACAACGTCCGCCGTCCAATCAATGGTTATGACTGCATGCAAAGCGGGAGAGAAAATTATCATGCCGCGCAATGTGCACCGCAGTGCGATCAACGCTCTAATTTTGAGCGGAGCCGTCCCAGTATATGTAAACCCGGGCGTGAATCGTGAATTGGGCATTCCTTTAGGGATGGCAGTTGAAGATGTGAAACAGGCGATCCTTGATCATCCCGATGCGAAAGCGATTTTAATTAACAACCCGACATATTACGGAATTTGTTCCAACTTAAAAGCATTGACAGAGCTTGCCCATGAACATGGCATGTTAGTGTTAGTAGACGAAGCACACGGTACACATTTTTACTTTAATGATGCTTTGCCGATTTCTGCTATGGCAGCGGGTGCAGATATGGCTTCCGTCAGCATGCATAAATCCGGGGGCTCCTTAACACAAAGCTCATTTTTACTCATTAATAATGAAATAAGCGAAGGTTATACTCGCCAAATTATCAATTTGACCCAAACGACTAGTGGATCATATTTGCTGCTCTCCTCCCTTGATATTTCACGGAAAAATTTATCTTTGAACGGTCAAGAAATCTTTCGGAAAGTGGCTGAAATGGCGCAATATACGAGGGATGAAATCAATAAGATCGGCGGTTATTACGCATTTTCAAAAGAGTTATGCAACGGGGATACAATCTATGATTTCGATATAACAAAACTGTCCGTCCATACGCTAAATATCGGTCTCGCAGGTGTAGAAGTTTATGATATTTTGAGGGATGAATATGAGATTCAAATTGAGTTTGGAGATATCGGCAATTTGTTAGCATACATTTCGGTCGGTGATCGACGCTTGGATTTGGAGCGTTTAGTTTCTGCTCTTGCAGAAATAAAGCGTCGCTATCAAAAAGACAAAAGCGGTTTATTCGATCATGAATACATTACACCTCAAGTCGTTGCAACTCCACAAGCTGCTTTCTATGCACCGAAAGAAAAGTTGCCGATCCATGATAGTGCAGGACGAATTGCAAGTGAATTTGTCATGGCCTATCCGCCGGGCATTCCAATTTTGGCACCAGGTGAAATGATTACGAAAGAGATTTTATCGTATATACAATACTGCAAAGATAAAGGAAGCTTTATGACAGGGACGGAAGATAGCAATATTGAATATATCAATGTGTTGAAGGAGTCGGAGCAATGAATCTTTGGTATACAGAAGATCACTCACCGAATGTCCGGTTCTCTATGAGGATAGATGAACATCTTTATACCGGGAAAAGTGAGTTCCAAAAAATTGATGTCTTCCAAACAACGGAGTTCGGTAAAGTGCTTACATTGGACGGCTATGTAATGGTAACTGAAAAAGATGAATTCATTTACCATGATATGATTACCCACGTTCCGATGGCGACGAACCCGAATATCAAAAAAGTGTTAGTAATTGGTGCTGGTGATGGTGGAACGATTCGCGAGCTGACAAGATATGAAACAATTGAACAGATTGACATGGTTGAAATCGACCAGTTAGTCGTCGAAGTTTGCAAAAAGTATATACCTCAAACAGCAGCAAAATTGGACGACCCGCGTGTCCATTTGCATTACGAGGATGGTTTGAAATACGTACGGTCCAAGGAAAATGAGTATGATTTAATTATCGTCGATTCAACAGACCCTTTTGGTCCAGGCGAAGGCCTTTTTACGAAAGAGTTTTACGGAAATTGCTACAAAGCCTTAACTGAAGACGGTATTTTAGTCAATCAACACGAAAGCCCCTTCTATACGGAAGACGCTTTGGGCATGCAACGAGCTCACAGACGTATCCTTGGGTTCTTCCCTATTTGCAGCGTATATCAAGTGCATATACCGACATATCCTTCAGGACATTGGCTTTTTGGATTCGCTTCAAAAAAATATGACCCAGTATCGGATTTGAAAGCGGAAGCTTGGAATGAACTCGGAATACAAACAAAATATTACAACACGGATATTCACGTAGGGGCATTCGCTTTGCCTAACTATGTAAAGGAGCTTTTGAAAGATGCTGAATAAAAATATCGAAACATTTATCGGCTGCGATCAAGAGTACGATGAATCGAACATCGTCATATTTGGTGCCCCTTTCGATTCTACGACATCTTTCCGCCCTGGCACCCGGTTTGCGAGCAAGGCCATGCGAAGTGAGTCATTCGGAATTGAAACGTATAGTCCGTATCAAAACAAAGATCTTGAAGATATTGCCGTTTATGATGGCGGTGATTTGGAATTAAGTTTCGGCAATACAGAAAAAGCATTGCATCAGATTGAAACCTATACGAAGCAGGTCGTTCAAGACGGGAAAATTCCTTGTATGATCGGCGGCGAACATTTAGTAACATTAGGCGCCGTGCGAGCAGTTGCAGACATGTATCCTGATTTGCATATTATTCAATTCGATGCACATGCAGATTTGCGTGACGACTATTTAGATGAAAAGCTTTCCCATGCAACGGTTATTCACCGAGTTTGGGACATTGTCGGGGACGAAAAAATCTTCCAATTTGGCATCCGGTCAGGTGATCGTTCAGAATTTCTATGGGGCAAAGACCATGTTTTCACAAACAAATTTAATTTTGATGGGTTAGAAGATATCGTAGAACGCCTAAAAGGAAAACCTGTCTACTTGACGATCGATTTAGATGTTTTAGATCCTTCCGTCTTTCCTGGCACAGGAACACCAGAAGCGGGTGGCGTCAGTTTTATGGATTTATTGCAAGCCATTTTAACGGTAAGCGATTTGCAAGTTGTTGGTTGCGATGTAAATGAACTGTCGCCGATCTATGACCAAAGTGGTGTGTCTACAGCGGTTGCATGTAAAGTTTTACGAGAATTATTGTTATCAATACATCCGAGTGCATGATTTTGCTTTTGGAATGTCTATTACTATTTGGGGGTGTTTTCATTGGGTAAAGCGTTAATCATTGGAGCAGGTGGAGTAGCAAGTGTTGTTGTGCATAAATGTGTACAAGTGCCTGATGTGTTTGAAGAAATTTGCATTGCGAGCCGGACAAAGTCCAAATGTGATGCATTGAAGGAAAAGTTAGATGGCGGAAAAACAAAAATCCAAACCGCACAAGTCGATGCAGACAATGTAGATGATTTGGTAGAACTAATCAATTCATTCAAACCTGACATCGTCATCAACGTTGCATTGCCTTACCAAGACTTGACAATTATGGACGCTTGTCTTGCTACAGGTGTGCATTATTTAGATACAGCAAACTATGAGCCTCTCGATACAGCAAAATTTGAATATAAATGGCAATGGGCATATCGCGAAAAATTCGAGGAAGCCGGCCTTACCGCAATTCTTGGCTGCGGATTCGACCCAGGCGTAACGGGCGTCTTCTCCGCTTATGCGCAAAAGCATTATTTCGATGAAATCCACCAGATCGATATCGTCGATGCGAATGCGGGTGATCACGGTTATCCTTTCGCAACGAATTTCAACCCGGAGATCAATATCCGTGAAATTACGGCAAATGGCCGCTACTGGGAAAACGGCGAATTCATCGAAACTCCGCCGCTTTCCGAAAAACGTGTTTACGATCTTCCCGAAATCGGTCCAAAAGATGTCTACCTTCTCTATCACGAAGAGTTGGAATCGCTTGCACAAAATATTAAAGGCATTAAGAAAATCCGTTTCTGGATGACGTTCTCCGAAAAATATTTAACGCATTTGAAAGTGCTTGAAAATGTCGGCATGACTTCGATTGAACCAATCAATTTCGAAGGACAAGAAATCGTTCCATTGCAATTTTTGAAGGCCGTTCTCCCTGATCCGGCTTCCCTTGGACCTCGTACGAAAGGTAAAACGAATATCGGCTGTATTTTCCAAGGCGTGAAAGACGGTGAAGAGAAAACGTATTACGTCTACAATGTTTCCGATCACCAAGAATGCTACCGTGAAGTCGGTTCGCAAGCAATCTCCTACACGACGGGAGTTCCAGCGATGATTGGCGCCATGCTTTTATTGCAAGGCGAATGGAAAAAGCCCGGCGTCTATAACGTGGAAGAATTTAATCCGGATCCATTCATGGATGCATTGAACGAATACGGTTTGCCTTGGCAAGAAGATTTCAACCCAGAGTTAATCGATTAATGGGAGGCATGCGACAAATGAAATTGAATTTCGATCCGACTGCTGTCCCTTCCCCTTCTTATGTTGTCGATGAAAAACTGCTCATTGAAAACTTGGAGCTATTGAAGTCGATAATCGACCGAACGAACTGCAAGATTTTATTGGCACAGAAAGGTTTTTCGATGTATTCCGTGTATCCGCTAATTGGAAAGTATTTAAACGGTGTAACATCGAGCGGTCTATTGGAAGCGAAATTAGGGTTTGAAGAAATGGGAAAAGAAGTCCATACGTACTCCCCCGCTTTTTCGGATGCTGAGTTCGATGAAATCCTATCCTATTCGGATCACATCGTTTTCAATAGTTTTGATCAATGGAGGAAATTCAAGGATCGTGTAAAGGGATACCCTAAAAAGATCGAATGCGGCATTCGCATTAATCCAGAGTACTCGGAAATTGAAGTCGATCTTTATAATCCTTGCTTTGCGTTTTCCCGATTTGGCGTCACTTTGGAAAACTTTGAGCCCGATGAATTGGACGGCATTAGTGGGCTTCATTTCCATACGATGTGTGAACAGAATTCGGATACGCTTGCTCGGACAATTGAAGTTGTCGATGCAAAGTTCGGCAAGTATTTGAAAGATATGAAGTGGATCAATTTTGGAGGCGGGCACCATATTACCCGACCTGACTATAAAATCGAGACGCTCATTGAATCGATTGAATTCATGAAAAATAAATATGACCTTGACGTCTATTTAGAGCCAGGTGAAGCAGTTGCTTTGAATACCGGATTTTTAGTAGCAACTGTTTTAGACACGATGCATAATGGCATGCCGATTGCTATTTTGGATACTTCCGCATCTTGCCATATGCCAGATGTCTTAGAAATGCCTTATCGACCTGAAATTGTTGGGGCAGGCATGCCAAATGAAAAAGCGGTCACTTACCGATTAGGCGGTCCGACTTGTCTTGCGGGAGATGTCATCGGGGATTATTCTTTCGATGAACTACTAAAACCTAATGACAAGCTTGTTTTCTGTGATATGGCTCACTATTCAATGGTGAAAAATAATACGTTTAACGGTGTCAATTTGCCATCCATCGTATTGAATACTGTAGAAAACGGTCCAAAAGTAATTAAAAAATTCGGCTATGAGGATTTCAAGGAACGTTTATCTTAATATTAAAGAGTTGCCTGCTCCATAGGGAGTAAGCAACTCTTTAATATTCTTTCCATATTTGGCTCCATTGAAAACTTAAACACTTGATAAACCTCTCAAATTTGAAGAACCAAAGATAAGCAAAAGAAGGAAAATGATCAATAAAACTTTATTAATAAATTGCCTTGCATCAAATTGCGGACTTTCCGACATTTTTCCCCCTCCTAATCAATATCCACTTGTTGAAGAATCCCGTTGAAGACTTCCTCTAACGTTAAAGCTCCGTTCTCTCTCAAAAAGTTCTCCATTTCATTTTCAGTTTTATTCTTTTTAAATGTACCAAGCAACGTAACAGCAATAACTGGTTCTTCACGAAAAAGAGATACATAATCTACTTTTAGTTTTCCAAATAAGAGAAGAGTAGCTGTGACAATTTCGAGATCCTTCCCTTTGAAAAGATCTCCTAAAGTGTACGGTTTGTTCGACCGATTCCAAAACTGTTCATCCATTGCTCTCCACATCCTCTTGTATATTGTATGGGAGTTGGCTTGCTCATGTTCAACAATTTGCATCTCATTCTATTTTCATATAAGATCGCTATGTCAAAATAATTCATAGTAGAGGTGTAACAATGAAAAAGGTATACATACTAGCGATTGGACTTCTCATTCTTTCTGGCTGTGCTTCAAAGGAAAACGAACAGTCTAACGAGTCGCCTATCGTAGAAAATAGTGTTGAAGAACAGCAAACAGAAGGCAACAACGTCGTCGAAGAAAATGATACAGATGACAGCAAGGTAGTTGAAGGAAACGAAACAGAAACGATCGAAAATCAAGATGATCCTGTCCTATCATCCTATGAGGAATATAATAAAATTGAGGAAACGATCGATGCAGATCAACTTACATCTGAAATCTTGACAGATAATCAAAATAAAAGAGTTATCCTTTTTAAAGATCAAAATTCGGTAGAGATCTACAAGAGTATTTACATTAAAAATAGCCGCCATTTAAAAATTATCCAATTAGAGGGAGACGGTCTATTATTTAACGGAACGATTTAATTATTCAATGGTAAATTATTGAAAAACCCCGAAACGCAGCTTGCATTGCAAGCCGTCCCATCGTTTCGGGGTTTTTATTATTTAATTAATTGTCACCCATTAGCAGGACTAAGAAATCTTCAGATACGTATGTTTTATTTTTCTCAAGCAATTCCGGAGCAACTTGGAATTGCCTAACGCTTTTATTGAATCCGTACATTTTTTCTCCACGAGTAATCGTAAATGAACGGTTTCCTTTTGTTATAAGTGCTCCATTCAACTTAGGCTGAGATTCAACGCGATAACCTAATTCTTCTGCCACTTTTCGCAACGGTATCATTTTTACGCCATCCTTCATGTGATGGTCGTTTTCAATGATTGTCTGTACAGCTTCCATTTCGCTTGAATCGGAATCTGAACCCTCATCCGGCTTTTCTGCAGCATCTTCTTTCATTTCGTTTAATACGATGATTTTATTCGGTGATGTTTGTGGCGGCAAACTTTTAGTCGTCACCGAATAGAATACGATCAATTCATTGTCTTTAAGCTCTTCTTTGCCAATTTTCTCACCTTGTTGATTTTCAATGATGGTTTGATCACCAATATTCAATTTCAATTCCTTATCATAACTTAAATAGTCCTCGTCAAACTTGCCGACTTTCACGGAGCCTATTTCTTTTTCATCGCTGACGAAGAAAAGTTCCGGAGTCGGTTGAGGCGGATAGATCATAATCATCGGCTTGTTTTTATCATAGAAACCTTCAACATGCATGCCTTCCTTAAGGTCAGAGGCTTTCATAGCATCGGTTGTATTTGTGTTGAACAACAATGTATCTTCATTGATGCGGAAGTTGGTGATTATTTCTTCATCTCCGACTACAGTGACCATCAAATCCTTATCACGCGTTTCAATTTTCTCAATCGTCCCTCCGGCACTCAAAAACATTGATGCGTCGGCATGCTTTTCATCATTCACTTGTTCTTCAGCATTTACCGTGTAGGCTGCGACTGTCGTTCCCGCCAATAATGCGGCCATTGTGATTGTGCCAAATTTTCTCATGTAAATCTCTCCTTCATATAAACAGTTTCATAGAATGAGACGGAAATCTATAGTTAAAGTTACAATAAAATTTTAACTCGTACAAGATTCATTGATTAATTGACCACTTTTCTGTCTGCTCCTGCCTTCATTCCACTCACAAAAATAAAGAGGGATGCAATGATGAAGATTATCATAGAGCTTGTCCAATTTGAAGTAACATCATGTAAAAGGCCGAATAGAACCGGTCCGATTGCAGCTAATAAATAACCGATCGATTGTGCCATGCCAGATAATTCAGCTGCCTCGATATGGGTGTTTGTCCGTAAAGTAAAAAACATCATCGCAAGTCCGAATGACGAACCGCCAGCGATGCCAATTGCAATCATCCATACAGGAAATAGGGCGGCATTGCTGAACATAACTCCGATGTAGCCGATGAAATATAACAGTGTTGTACCGATTACAATGACTCGCTGATCTTTCAATTTACTTGAAATAATTGGTATGATGAACGTCATCGGCAATTGAGATAGCTGTAATAAGGAAATCATTAAGCCAGCTTTTTGTGCGTCCATCCCCGCCCCTCCCATTACCTCTGGGAGCCATGCTGAAGTCGTATAAAAGAGCAATGATTGCAGTCCCATGAAAAAAGTGACTGCCCACGCAAGCGGTGAACGCCAAAGTGATACTTCTTTCTCCTCTTTGCGTTGAACGTCCAATTGCTTTTGGGATGTATTCCTTTTTAATTGAGGAAGCCAGAACAATATAGCGATCAATGATAGGATTGCCCAAATGCCTAATGCTCCTTGCCAGCCGAATGATGTCTTTTCAACAATCGGCACACTAATTCCAGAAGCGATCGTTGCTGAAATGTTCATGGATATCGAATAGATTCCTGTCATCAATCCGATATGTAAAGGAAAATTCAGCTTTAACAATCCCGGCAGCAGCACATTGCCAAACGCAATTGCAATGCCGATCATAAATGTTCCGATTAGCATGAAAGGCAACGAACCAATGGAACGGACGATAATGCCAACTGTTAAAACACAAAGAGATAAGAATAATGTCAGCTCCATTCCAAACCGTTTCGAAAGCTTTGGAGCAAAAGGTGAAATCAGTGCGAAAGCTAATAAAGGAATTGTCGTCAAAAATCCGGCAAGTACATTTGACATGCCCAACCCGTCACGAATAGGAGCGATAATTGGCCCTACCGATGTTAATGGTGAGCGCAACGTCGAGGCAATAAAAATAATCCCTGCAATTAAAAGGATGATCTTACTTGACCACGGAATTTTTCTTGATGTAAATGTATTGTTTTGTCGTTCCACATAATCGTCTCCTTGTTGATTGAATGGTACCTTGACCTTGTTTTGTCCTTCAGCATAGTTTGATCACCCTATCAAACACAATCACTTCCATCTGACAGCCCAAAACTCAATCTTAGTAAAAACTTCATCGTGTAAAATATTCGTAAGTCTTTTGAAAGCTATAGATTCTACTAAAACGATCTCTAACATTTAACGAGCATATCATAGAGATTCCTTTTCGGACAGTCAATTTACTGTTCATCTTTTTGTGTTTGTCTATGCCTTCCATTTTAACATAGTAAAAACGGATCCCCCCAGTCCGTGAGATCCGCTTTTAGTTGGAATTAGTTTAATCCAATTTGAATAGCGATTCGCTGAACGCCTTAATTCAAACTGCCAAACAGTTCCATTATTTATATTGAGCCGTTAAGACAAGAGAAGATAGGATTGAAACCGCCTGTTCCATTTCCTCTTCCGTAACTGTCAACGGTGGCAATAACCGAATAACATTTGAGCCTGCTTGCACAAGAAGCAAACCGTTTTCTTCTGCCTGTTGTATAATCGAGGCAACTTCTTCCTTGCACTTAATTCCTAATAGAAGACCTTTTCCTCGAAGTTCAAATTGGTTTTCAGGTAATATTTCACATAGTTTACTAACTAAAAAGACAGACTTCTTTTTGACATCTTCTAAAAACTGCTTATTGAACACTTGCCCGATCGTCGCCGAGGCAACGGCCATTGCCAAAGGATTCCCTCCGAATGTTGTGCCATGTGATCCAGGTCCAAACGATTCATATAGCTTCGCTGTACCGATCATAGCACCGATTGGAAAACCACCGCCTAATCCTTTCGCAAGTGTAAGTATATCGGGCTGTAAAATCGTTTGTTCGTATGCGTATTTTGTTCCTGTACGTCCTATACCAGTTTGAATTTCATCGACGATAAGCAAAATGCCTTTTTCCTTGCATAGACAAGAAATTGTAGCCGCAAATTCTGGCGTGATTTCATTGACGCCCCCTTCACCTTGGATGATTTCGAGCATAATGGCTGCTACGCTATCATCTACTGCTTCCTCCAATGCATGGCTATCATTAAACGGCAATGTCTTAAATGTCTGCAACAACGGGCCAAATCCACTTTTCACTTTATCTTGGCCCGTTGCTGACATGGCTCCGAATGTACGCCCATGAAAAGATTGTTCAAACGTTATAATCGTACTCTTTGAGGTATGCTTACGAGCCAATTTAATAGCCGCTTCGTTCGCTTCTGCACCACTATTGCAGAAGAAAGCGTGGGCGAAATGCGTTCCTTCTATTAATGATTGGGCCAGCTGTTCCTGTTCAGGGCTCTCGAACAGATTGGAAATATGCATAAGCTTTTCACTTTGCTCTTGAATCGCATTGACGATTACAGGATGTGAATGGCCTAAACTTAACACTGCAATACCGCTTGTAAAATCAAGATAGCTTTTTCCCGTATCATCGATGACCGTCGTTCCACTCCCTCTTACGATATGGATTGGCCGTCTCGCATAATTGTTAAATAATGCACTCATACGCACACCTCTTCATGTGAGATCATTGTGCCCTTCAATTGCTGATCTGTTATTTCAACGGAAGGGATCCCTTCCTCAATGCAGCTTAACGCCGCTTTCACTTTCGGAATCATTCCACCATAAATCTCCCCAGCAGCAATCCATTCATAGATTGCCGACGGTGACGCTTTTTGCTGTACATTACCGCTAATGGTTATGCCTGGAGTATCCGATACGAAGTAAAGTAACTCCGAACCGATTGATTGCGCCACTTTACTTGCAACTGTATCGGCATTAATATTGAGGGGGTGACCGTCCGCTGTAGTGCCGATGCAAGAAATAACAGGTACAATGTCTGCTTGAAGAAGTTTATCAATTAAAAAGTGATTGACTAACTCAATTTCTCCAACATAGCCGTACGTTTCTTTATTTAACATTTTGCAAGACAGAAGTTTGCCATCAAAGCCGCTTAGACCAATCGATTCAATGCCGGCTTCATTCATCTGATGGACAAGCGCAGTATTCACTTCACTGATTAGTACTTGATTGACAACTTCAATTGATTGGCTACATGTAACCCGAATGCCGTCGATTGAAGTGGAAACAATCCCCTTTTTCTCCAAAGCGGCATTGATAGAAGGTCCTCCACCATGAACGATAATCATTTCCATCCCGTCATTGCGCATTTGGCGCAATCGTGCGAAGAATGATTCTTCCAATGAATCGATCATACTACCGCCTAATTTGATGACAACACGTTTATGAGCGATACGTTGCATTAATTTGGACATAGTCATAAGTCAAATCGCACCCCCACGCCAATCCATTTCCTTCTCCTATGTTTAAGTCTACAATGATTTTCACTTCAGGCTGTTTTAAGTAGACGAGCAGCTCCTCTTCGGAAAAATTAGCTGGCTCCCCGCCTTGAACAACAGTAGTCGGGCCAATTTGTATGTGGATGTCTGAAGGATTTACCGTCGCCCCGCTATAGCCTACCGCGGCAATGACGCGGCCCCAATTTGCATCGCATCCAAAAACAGCAGTTTTAACTAACGGAGAACCGACAACTGTTTTTGCAATCTTCCTCGCTTCGCTATCCGAAATAGCGCCATTTACTTCAACTTCAATCAATTTCGTAGCACCTTCCCCGTCCTTTGCAATCATTTTCGCAAGATCTTGCGATACCGCATGCAAAGCATTCAAGAAGATCTCCCATTCAGGATGAGAAGGTGTCAACTGTTCGTTTTGCGCCATTCCGTTTGCCATGACGATGACCATATCGTTCGTTGACGTGTCGCCATCCACTGTAATCGCATTGAATGTAACATCTGTCACAGTTTTCAACGCCTCTTGAAGATGGGTCGCTTCAATATTCGCATCCGTCGTAATGAAACCTAACATCGTTGCCATATTCGGCTCAATCATCCCTGAACCTTTCGCTGTTCCGGCAACGACCACTTCCTTGCCATCAATTTCAACGCGGTATGATGTATTTTTTGTCACCGTATCGGTTGTTAATATCGCTTGTGAAAACTGAATGGAACTTTCGAGCGTATTCGTCGGTTCAAAAGACGCTATGCCAGCTACAATTGGTTCCATATTCAACTTCTCTCCTATGACGCCTGTAGAGGCTACACCGACTAAATCAGGAGATATGCCAATCTTTTCTGCTGTTTTTAGTTGCATTGTCAATGCATCTTGCATACCAGCTGTTCCTGTACACGCATTTGCATTGCCGGAATTGATAATGATCGCTTGCATTTTTCCGGTACTTTGAATAAGTTCTTTTGTGATGACTAACGGAGCAGCTTGAATTGCATTCGTTGTAAACACACCGGCCGCATTCGCAGGTACATCGCTCACTAATAAAGCCAAATCATATTTTTTATGCTTTAAGCCGCAGTGAATGCCGACAGCTTTAAATCCTTTAGGCGAAACGATATTCATACGCGATATTCGTTTTATCCTCTGAACTGCAATTGTCAAGATCGCTCTCCTCCTCTTATCAATTCCTACTTGGTACGATTGCGTTTCATTTTTCATGGTGCTTCATCGAGGACATTTTTCTGAATGAAGTTAAATGAATAATGGAACTTGTTCAAGCCCTGCCTTTTCGTCGAAGTTAAATCGAACATTCATATTTTGAACCGCTTGCCCTGCAGCCCCTTTCACTAAATTATCGATAACAGAAACAATCGTCGCACGATTCGTCCTTTCATCCACCTTAACGTGAAGATCACAGTAGTTTGACCCGTACACCTGCTTCGTTCCGAATTTCGCTATATCTTCAATCACTCGAACGAAAGGCATATGTTGATAGGTTTCTCTCAAATTACAAATAAGGTCAACCTCAGTTATCCCATCTACCAACATTGCATAGGTCGTTGTCATAATACCCCTTGTCATAGGTGTCAAATGTGTCGTAAATGTAATTGGGGATTTCATGCCCCCGAAAATTTCCATTGCTTGCTCTATTTCTGGAATATGTTGATGTTGATGGATTTTATAAATTGATAGGTTTTCATTTGTCTCACTGAAGTGTGTCATCGGACTAAGCGCATTCCCTGCGCCGGACACTCCACTTTTCGCATCAATGACTAAATGAGACACATCTATTTGCCGTTCTTTTAAAAGCGGCAATATGGATAAGAGTGCTGCTGTCGGATAGCATCCGGGATTGGCAATAAGCTGTGCCTCCCGAATTGATTTTGCATTCCACTCGGTTAAGCCATAGGCGCTTTTCTCGATTGCCTCGATCGGAGCGGGGGCTTTTTTATACCATGCTTCATAATCAGACAAATCCTTCAAACGAAAGTCGCCTGACAGATCAATCAACGTCGGCCCTCTATCAAGTAGCGGAGGGAAAAGCTTGCTCGTCACCCCTGCGGGTGTACTCGCGAATATGACGTCGTAAGTAACAAGCCGATCGAAATCAATCTCGTTTAGCGGCTGATCGTATAAGTCTGTCAAATGCGGATATTTGTTTGAAAAAATCGTTCCTTCCTCCGAAGAAGTGAATAAATCGATTTGTCCGACTTCCGGGTGTTCATGTAGCAAACGGATCAATTCAAGCCCGCCATAGCCGGAAGCACCAATGATTCCTATTTTCATATTGCCCACCCCTTTATTCAATATGGTTAGTATACGCATGTATATTTATAAAGTCAACTGTATTATTATTAAAATTTGAATTTAGTACGAATGGAGTAAAAATGAAGTTTTTAGAAGACTGTAGAGGGGACTAAGGATATTCCACAAAAATTTTTACGTATTACTGCCCCTCCTCATTATTCATCCTATATACAGTGACACGTACCTGCTTGATTGGCTATGGATTTATTCACCAAAGACTAATAGCTTATTCACATTGCCCCTTTTCGAATTGATTTAAATGCATATTAACTTCATTGCCCGATTATGCTATAATCATATTGGTAACAGGTCATAATAGCAGCTATATAATTCTCGAACGCATTACGACTGAATAGGGAGGGTACTGCAATGGATTTATTGAAACTGAAAGATAAGAATGTTGTTGTCATGGGAGTGGCAAATGAAAGAAGTTTGGCTTGGGGAATTGCCAAGTCGCTGTTTGAAGTCGGAGCTAACGTCATTTTCACATATAGGAAAGAACGCTCTCTGGCGAAGCTTGAAAAAGCGTTGGAAAGCCATGGCTATGAACCAAAAATGGTCGTACAATGCGATGTAAATGAAGATGAAAGCATTCAACATGCATTTACATTAATTGGCGAAACAATTGGCACGATCCACGGCATCGTCCATTCAGTCGCTTTCGCCCATGCAGAAGATTTGAAAAACGATTTTGTAGAGACGACGAGAAGCGGTTATGCATTTGCGCAAGATTCGAGCGCTTATTCCTTAATTGCAACTGCTCGTGAAGCACGTCGTTATATGGCGGAAGGCGGCTCTATCATAACAATGAGTTATTTAGGTGCAGAACGTGTTCTTGATGGCTACAATGTTATGGGAGTTGCAAAAGCAGCTCTTGAAGCTTCCGTCCGCTATCTTGCAAACGATATCGGAAAAGACGGCATCCGGGTAAATGCCATTTCAGCTGGAGCAGTACGCACCCTATCTGCAAAGGGCGTTCCTTCATTTAACACCATTTTGGGCCAAATTGAAGAAAAAGCTCCTTTGAAGCGAAATATTACACAAGAAGAAGTTGCAAAAATGTCAATTGCCATGTTAAGTGATTTATCGAGCGGTGTAACTGGCGAAGTGATTTACGTCGATGCGGGCTATCATATAATGGGATAAAAAAAGGAGCTGATCAGCTCCTTTTTTCATTCGCCTTTCATAAGGCTCTTATTCCCTTTTGTTAAAATACTTTCATATTCGATATATGCATATATATCTTCCTCAATGGCGCTGCTAAATCCGCTCAATTCTTCTATTGTTAAATCCTCAATCGCTTTTTTCTCCATTTCACAATATAAAATGATCTTGCCAACAATTTCATGCGCATCGCGGAATGGTGTTCCCTTGCTCACTAAGTAGTCAGCCACTTCTGTCGCATTCAAAAATCCTGCTTTAATTGCCGCCTTCATCTGATCAGCATTTACTGTCAGTGTGTCAATCATTTTCGACATTATTTCCATGCAGTCCAATACTGTATCAAGCGCATCGAAAAACGGCTCTTTGTCTTCCTGCATATCTTTATTGTACGTAAGCGGCAGCCCTTTCAAAGTTGTCAATAAAGAGAATAACGAGCCATACACTCTTCCCGTTTTGCCGCGGATTAGTTCTGCTGCGTCCGGATTCTTTTTTTGCGGCATTATGCTGCTGCCTGTTGAATACGCATCCGCCATCGTTATGAATCTGAATTCTTGGCTGCTCCATAATACCAATTCCTCACTTAAACGGCTTAAATGCATCATGATGATCGAAAAATTAGACATAAGCTCGAGCATATAATCGCGGTCACTAACCCCATCCAAAAAATTATCGACCGGTTTTGCAAAACGAAGCAATTCCGTCGTTACTTGGCGGTCGATTGCGTGCGTTGTCCCCGCAAGTGCTCCACATCCTAAAGGATTTTCATCCATTAGCTCCAATGCATTTTCCACTCTTTTTTTATCTCGCTTGAACATTTGCTCGTAAGCCCCTAAGTGATGTCCAAATGTCACGACTTGAGCACGCTGCAAATGAGTGTAGCCCGGCATAATGACATTGTTCGCCTTCCCTTTTTCATGCAAAGAGTCGATTAACGTTTGAAGGCTATCAATCACTTCCGTTGCTTTATTTTTTGCGTATAAGCGCATATCAACAGCAACTTGATCATTTCTGCTGCGGGCAGTATGTAGCTTCTTGCCTGTCTCTCCTACTCGCTCCGTTAGATGCATTTCTATGAATGAGTGAATATCTTCAAAGTCGCCTTCGATTTTCAATTTTCCCGATTCAATATCGGTCAATATCGATTCAAGACCTTGAACTAATAAATCTCCCTCTTCGGGTGATAAAAGATCGCTATGCACTAACATCGTCACATGCGCGAGGCTACCAGCAATATCTTCTTTATATAAACGATGGTCAACCGGCAATGATGTATTGAACTGCTCCATAATTTCATCCGCACGGCTTGTAAAACGTCCACCCCATAACTTCATGTATCATCAACCTCCGTTATGTATTTTTATTCACTTTATTGTATTATAATGAATATTTATCTTCATTGCAATGGAACTCCCCTATTTCTTCTATAAAAAAGATACCCGTTACTTTTTAGTCAAACTCATCTTATTTACTTTCAATAGCCATTTTCTTGCTCAAAGCTTTATGGGGTGCTATGCTAATCATATCGAATGAAAACGAGTGATGACATTGAACAACAACGAATCAACCTTATTATTTTTAAATTTCCAATCCCTTGACAGCTATATGTCAAGGGATTTTGTTTCCTCTGGGAAAAATATGTTGGAGGTTAGAAGATGAATAAAGAAAAGCATTCCATTGCATCTGTTTTTGCCATCTGGATCAGTTTAATGAGTAATATTGTTCTCACTGTGTTGAAAATTATCGTCGGAATTTTATTCAATAGTCCCGTGCTGTTAGCAGATGGCTTCCATAATGCCGGTGATGTCGTTGCATCGGCAGCTGCGCTTACTTCCATGCGCATTTCGCAGCGGCCTGCTGATGACGACCATCCTTATGGACATGGCAAAGCAGAAGTGATCGGCTCTGGAATTGTGGCGATCATCCTAATCATAGCTGCAATTTACATCGGTATTGAAGCGATTTCCACCTTTTTCGAGGAGCCAGCAAAAGCGAGCAAAATTGCATTGATTACCGCAATTATTTCTCTCGTATGGAAGCAATTGCTTTATGTCTATACAATGCGGGTCGGAAAAGAAACGAACAGTAAAGGATTAATCGCAACCGCATATGACCATTTGGCGGATGTGTACGCTTCATTAGCTGCAGTGCTCGGTATAGGGCTTGCTTTAATTGGAGATGCATATGACATTGCATTCCTATCGTACGGCGATCCGTTTGCTGGAGTCATCGTTTCGATTTTAGTACTACGTTTAGCATATGAAATCGGAAAAGAATCAATCGATATATTAATGGAGAAAAACGTTAGCTCAGAACGTTTAAAAGAGTTTTCCGTTTTAATTCGCACCTTTCCGGAAGTGAAGAGAATTGACAGGCTTCGCGCTCGCGAACATGGGCATTATATTTTAGTCGATGTGCGGGTTGGTGTACCAGGCAATTTGACGATTCAAGAAGGCCATGACATATCGAGTGAAATCCGTAATGCGATTTTAGAAAAACATCAGGATGTAGATGAAGTGCTCATCCACTTAAACCCGTGGTATCCAGAGGAAGAAGAATGAGCGGATCCTCCCGCGGATATGTATAATAGTAAATGAAAGGAGTGCAAACATGATTTCAAAACAATTGCAGCAATATATAAACCAATTTGACCGTGATGAACAAATTGCATTATTTCCGATCGAACAAGAATTTGCTAAACAACAAAATGTTATGGATGCCGACAGCAACGTCATTGATAAACGATGGACATTTACATTGATTGAAAGATGTGTGAAGGAAACGGAAGAGCTGAAAAAAGAGGAAACGGCGGCCTTTATGGAACAGCCAATCTCCTTTTTATCGGACAATATGGATGAATTCCTCTATGTCGAATCGGATCATTTTGACATGATCGGAGTCGATGGCATCGCCCTTGAAGTCGATGATTTATTTGGAACATATACTGCCCTATTCGGATTAAAGCTCCAAAAAAAATGGGAAGCAGTAATTAAATCCTATTTGGATGAAAAATTAGGTGAGAAAACGTACAGTGCCCTTTTCTCACCCCAAGACGGTTTATGGGAAATTAATATTCCGCTCGATCGGCTGCCTACTTTCAATCCAGAAGTTTCATTGCAAACTGCAATTGACGTTACGTATCAAACAGTGTTTGAATTGGAAACAGTCATTGAGGCGATGAATTGAAGCAATCTTTTAAAACAGACAGCAAAGAGTTCATTTACACGTATGTCAGGCACAAAGATGAACATGACCTTTGCAAATTAGAGATGAGGTCGTTTTTCGGATACGATAGCGATTCGAACGTCCTCATAAGTAAAACAGCAATCGATCCGAGTCGCAGCCCTTTCATGAAAGAACGGCTTGAAGTTTTAATTACTTGTAACAGCTTTGAAGAGCTTATGTCTGAAGCAGAACGATTTGTTTCTCACAAAACATTCCGGGTCACTTGCTTGAATACAATAGATTTAGGAGACACAGAAAAAATCGGCCACAACAAAAGGCGTAAAATGGAAAAGGCGATTGGCGAAAAAATTACAGGAGAAGCTGACTTGGATCATCCCGAAACGCATTACGGCTTCGTACTTTTGGATGGCGTATACTACTTTGGAAGTGTAGAGGAAAGTGTTCCTTATTGGCGGTTCCATCAGCAGAAGCCTCATATGTATTCGACAGCGCTTAGTACCCGTGTTGCACGTGCGGTTGCGAATATCGCCGTGCCCCATCCTGAAGGCGTAAAGGCAATTGATCCTTGCTGCGGCATCGGAACCGTTTTAGTCGAAGCCCGCTCGATGGGCATTGATATTGTCGGCCGAGACATCAACCCATTAGTGTGCAGAGGATCGAGGAAAAACCTGTTCCACTTCGGTTTAGAATGCGAAGTTGTAAAAGGCCCAATTTCAGAAGTGACCGATACATATGATTCAGCAATCATCGACATGCCCTACAACTTATTCACCCATATTACAGCCGAAGGGCAATTGGGCATTCTAAAAGATGCTAGACGGATAACAGAAAAATTAGTCGTTGTGACGATCGAAACGATTGACGACATGATCGAACAAGCCGGATTTAACATCGTAGACCGTTGTGTTGCAAGGAAAGGTACGTTTGAGCGGCAAGTGATTGTTTGTCTCTGAAATAAATAAAGCGGGTGGAAGAGTAACTTTCCTGCCCGCTTTTTTGTGTCTTAAATCTATTCACAAACCACTATAAATCCTGCAGCTAAAATAGATTATACCCGATTTTAAACAGTGACAAGAAGCCTTATTTCATCAAGCGTAAAGCACACCAGTATGCAGACTATCTGCGCCAGTAAATCTGCAATGCACGCCAGTATTCATGATACCTACGCCAGTAAATCGATCATGCTCGCCAGTCAATATACCAACTAACGGCCTTATTGGGTCAGCAACCCGACACGGGATTAATAAAATCCTTTTTTTCTACTACGGCTTATCTTCACTGAATCACTTATTTATGATCATCATTGAATATCACTATAAACAATAATTTCAAAGTCTATTTAGATCACTTTTAATTGCCGCTCTTTTATACACGTCAATCATTCCCCAAACTGCAAATATTACAAAGATCGTGATCGTACCCCAAATGATGCTATTCTCAATCCTTGTTGGGCTTGTTGTAAAAATTTCACCCATTTGATTAAGGAATTCAGGTGTAAAGAGATTCGCATGCGTTAAAATGATAACTAAGATAACAAGCGATGCGACTTGATGAATTGTAAAAAATGTTGATAGCTTATATGTCCATTGTTTTTTAATCAGTTTATTAATTGTTAAAGCAATTTCTAATCCAATCAACAAAACGATTAACGGCCAAAAGGATAGAAGTACTTCTTGATTGAACGCTGTCGTTACCATTCGCAAGCCATTATCGCCATTTTCATATATGCCTATTAAATGATTGGCATAAAAATAAGTCGTTCCCCACATCGCTGTCCAAGCTAAGCCACAAGACAATTCAAAGCTTTTAATCATCTTATATTTCGGAACATAGATACTCTGCTTTAAATCCTCAGGTGTCCACGGTCGAAAATTCGATGATAAAGGGGAATGTTTCTTAACCCCGTCTGCACGCTCGGCAATCACAAAGACGGCAGTTATCCAAAAAAATGTATGGATAATCACATTGATGACATTCCAAATCCCCTCTCCCATAATTACAAGCATCGTTTCCAATACTGCACCCTCATCGACTGGACTAAAAACTTTCACCGCAACAATGGCGATAAATGAGCAAATAGCTGCGATCGGCAAGCATAGCTTTAGTAATGTAGTGTACGCTTCATAATACTTCGGTCCGATTAAATGCATTGGTTTTTCATTATATTGACTTGCTAAAACAGCAGGATTCCCCAATGTTTCAAGTACCCGTTTGACATCATCTTCTGAATAATCTTCAGGCAACATATCATAGATTGTTGATTCTAATTCCAGCGCAATGTCATTTCGGGTTTTATCTGGCAGCCTCCGAGTGACTTCCTGAATGTACAGTTTAATTAAATCCATCTGCATCATCCTCCTCTTTTAAAACTTCATAAAGTTTTTTTGTATTTTTTATCCATTCTTCTTTAATTTGTTGAAAAACAATTTCTCCTTCCTGGCTTAATTCGTAATATTTTCGTGGCCTTGCACCGGACGTATCCCAAAAACTCACCACTAACTCTTGTTTTTCCAACCTCCGAAGCAGAGGATATAGTGTGCTTTGTTCGATTTCCACCCCAAGTTCTGCAAGCAATTGCACAAGTGAATATCCATATTGAGGCGTTCGTAATTGACTTAAAACCGCCAACGTCAAGTTTCCCCTTCTTAATTCAGTTGAAAGCGAATCGATAATTTGGTCCATCCGTTTTCTTCTCCTTTATACTGTATGACGTACATTATTATTTATACTGTGCATTATACACTATTGTGAAAAGTAAAATCAAAACATTTGAACATCCAACATCAAAAAATCCAGCCACATTGTGATAGCTGGATTTTCGATTAATTACATCCTTCAAATTATGACTTTATTGACTACGTTTTATATAAGATGGCATTCAAATATAGTATAATTTTGTATGTATTTTTAATAAAGGATGTGAGTTTATGAGTGATTTAGAAAAAATCAAGCTCATAAAGCCACCATTTCCCAAGCTACGATGTTTTTCTTTCAAACCTATTACGATTTTTTAGGAGAGGGTTATTTTGAAGAAAAGCATCGAAAACAATACACCAAGCTTACTTTTATTAATTCTACTAGTAGGCTTTCCACAAATTAGTGAAACCATTTTCAGTCCGTCTCTACCTTCGATTGCAAAAGAATTTAACACTTCAACAAGTAATGCACAACTTACGATGAGTGTGTACTTTATCGCTTTTGCCTTCGGAGTATTTTTCTTTGGAAGATTATCCGATAGAATTGGCCGTAGAAAGGCAATGCTAGTCGGTTTATTTTTCTATTTTATTGGAAATCTACTTTGTCTGGCATCCAATGGGATATCGGTTTTATTAGTTGCACGTTTTGTTCAAGCTTTTGGTGCAAGTGTTGGATCTATTGTGACACAAACGATTTTACGAGAGAGTTTTTCTGGTGTACATCGTCATAGATTATTTGCCAAAATTTCAGCTGTACTCGCTTTCTCGCCTGCCATCGGCCCATTAATTGGCGGTTTTGCTGAATACTACTTTGGTTTCAAAGTTGTATTTTGGGTGTTGGTCGCAATGAGCATTGCATTATTTTGCTACGCATTTTTACGATTACCTGAAACCAAGCCTGCTACTATTAGATTGCAACTTCTGCTTCCAATTATAAAGCGTATGATAACAAATCAGCGCCTATGGTACTACGGTATATTAATTGGTGGATTAAACGGTATATTGTTCAGCTACTATACTGAGGCACCTTTTATATTCATTCAATATTTTTCGTTAACGAGTGCAATGTTTGGCTTTTTAGGAATAATCGTTGCAACCGCTACTATCTCAGGTGCAATGTTGTCCAATCGACTTGTTAGCAAAATAAAACCAGAGAAAATTATTATGCATGGATTAATCATTCTGATCAGTGGAACAATACTCGCTTGTTCTACACCGCTCTTACCAACGTTACAATTACCAATCATGATAACCAGTGTGTTTATTATTTTATTTGGTATAGGAACAGCTTTGCCAAATTGTTTAAGCTTGGCTCTAAATGATTTTCAGGATGTTATCGGATCTGCCGGGGCGATCTTTAGTCTATGCTACTATTTACTCGTAAGCGCTACAACATATGGGATGAGCGTACTTCAAAATGGTACAATACTAGCAATGCCATTATACTTCTTACTGTTGGGCTTTGTTATGCTTTTAATAGGATTCCGCATACAAAAATAAAAAAGGATTACCTAAAAAAGAACAGTTATGGACAAACAAATCGTTTTCCATAACTGTTCTTTTATCCATGTATCATATGAACGTCAATAACTTTTACCGATCAAAAAATGCTGGAGCAACATTATAACCGCCCCAGCAACAATTTTTTACTCTGAAATCTTCACCGCATAATCAGCTAACAAACGTGCGCCATATCCCGTCGCCGACTTTGCATAATAGCCGGATGGTTTTGACTTGCTCATCATTCCAGCCATATCGACGTGCAGCCACTTGCTGCCTTCAGGAACGAAGCGTCGAAGGAAGAGGGCCGCCGTAATGGAACCACCAAAATTCAATGAGCTAATATTGTTCATATCCGCATAATCACTCGATAATGTTTTGTCATACTCTTCTACTAATGGCATCGGCCAAACGAAGTCCCCGTTTTCGTCACCTATTTTCTTCATCGCATAAGAGAGCTCTTCATCGCCAAACACACCGCCAAGGGCAGTTCCTAATGCATTGACAATTGCGCCAGTCAATGTAGCAATGTCTACAATATATTCGGCATTCAATTCACCAGCGCGAATTAAAGCGTCCGCTAAAATAAGGCGCCCTTCCGCATCAGTGTTGCCAATTTGAACAGTTAGGCCGTTTTTATAATGAATCACTTCACCTGGAAGGACAGCCGTGTTGTCTATCGTATTTTCCACCATTGGAATTAGCGCCACGACATTCACCTGCGCTTTTGTTTCAGCCAATAACTGCATTGCACCTGCAACTGCAGCTGAGCCTCCCATATCCATTCTCATGTCGCTTAAATCTTTGCCGCTCTTTAAGCTAATACCGCCAGTGTCGAAAGTGACTCCCTTACCGACAAGTGCCAATAGCGGTTTTGTTTCATCACCCTTATATCGCAGCTCGACAAAAGATGGTTTGTACTTGCTGCCTCTTCCGACAGTAAGGACTCCGTTCATTTCCATTTCTTCGATCTTTTCTTGATCAAAAACGGTCACTTCAATCCCTTTATCCTCAAGCTGCATTTTTAGCACTTCTGGATACGTTTCAGGATTTAATACATTCGAAACTTCATTCATTAAGTCGCGGGAAAATGCTGTTGCTGCAGCACGGATTTTGCCAATTTCAGCATATGATTTTGCCTCTTCCCCATCCACTTGCAATTCTGTCTTGCTTCGTTCTTCTTTCGTTTTGTAATTCAGGAACTGATAGCTGCCTAAATCCCAACCTTCAGCAAAAGCTGTAGAGACGTTATTTTTGTCCAAATTAGCAAATGCTGTTTTTAATGTTTCACTGCTCACTACAGCTTCCACTATTTTTTGTTCAGATAGATGGCGTGCGATGTCACCCGCTATAGATCGTACTTTTTCAAGTGAAGGTTTCTTCTGCTCTTTTAAAACAACGTATTGAACATCGCCGATTAATACAGAGCAAAAAGCTGCTTGTTGCTGATCGACATATTGCTGTACTGCTGCATTTCCTGTAACTTTTTCGTTTTGTGCATAGATAATATTTACGACGTTGGACATTTCCTTCTCCCCCTACTTACTATTTCGACTTCAGAAATAGTTTACCATATATAGAGCGTCAATAAAGAATTATCTTTTATTTGCTAATACTAGACAAAAAGTTGCAATAGGGCCCAATATTAGCGACAGCAAAAACCAGTTCAACCCACTTCTGTTTTTTCCTTGTGCAATTCCCGCATTGATTAATGATAGAGTTCCCCATCCTACAAAATATCCGGTTTCCATTACATATCCCTCCATTTTCCATCATATATTTTTCAAAAATTCATTTGCTTCTTTTACGCTATTTGTGCATAATAACGCATTTTCCACATTTGTTACAACCCTATTTTCTATGTCAATATATTCCGAAAGTGGGCTTCTATTGAAGAACTCTTTCCACTTGTATTTTTTCTCCACTTTCTTTACCTCTTGCTGAATCGCTTCATAATTTATTTCATTAATCATAAACAGCGCTTTGTCTTTTTCGACCTTTTGAAATCGGCTGAAAAGGATGACCAACTGTTTATCATCAAACTCGTCTTGCAATAAGGGTAAAGTAGTCCCTACATTATTTGCTGCATCCATCAACTCGTCTGCCCAAAATTCATTACGATATTTTGGCTTGCCAAACAAATTAGATGCACCTCCAAAGTCTACTTACTACTACGTTTGAAGATGTATAAAGTTCCGAAAATAAATAAATTCAGTACCTTGCAATGAACAATACCATATGATATATTGATGTTACTACTTACTATAAGTCAGTACCGTTCTATATATAGTAGCGAAAGGAGGCTATATGGTGAATATCCAATTTAAAAAAGGCGTCTTAAATTTATGTGTACTCGTGCTGTTAGATAAACAAGATCGGTATGGCTACGAATTAGTTCAAAAAATTTCAGATCGGATCTCCATTTCGGAAGGTTCCGTCTACCCTTTGCTGCGTCGATTAACGAAAGAAGGCTATTTTACAACGTATTTGCAAGAGTCTTCTGAAGGTCCGCCTCGAAAGTATTATCAACTGACGGAAGCCGGACGTGAATACTTACATGAGCAACTATCAGAATGGCGCAGCTTTACTGAAGGAGTCAATCAATTAATCGAGGAGGGTGCTTCGAATGAATGAAAATCAATTTATCTATGAACTTGAACAGGCATTGAAAAGGTTGCCTGCAGATGAACGAGATGACATTATCTTGGACATAAAAGAGTATTTTTCAAACGGGCGTGAGGATGGTAAATCGGAAGAAGAAATTGCTGCATCACTTGGTTCTCCAAATAAAATTGCGAGTGAACTGTTAGAAGCTTATCCATTCAACCAGGAAGAAGTTTCCATGCACACGACAATGAGTGAAAAGATGACCATTCCAGACAATTCATTTACGAAAGTCGATATTGACGTTCAACATGGAGCGCTTTTCGTTTCTCCTTCCGATACGTCGGAGACGACAGTCGAGTTGATCGGTCAAAAGGATAAATTGGAGTTAACGGCAGATGTTATTGGGGAAACATTAAAGATTCGGTTAAAGAACAAGTCTCATTGGTTATTCTTATTTAATTTCCATACAAGGGCGGTGGCTTTGAACGTGTTTATTCCGAAAAAAGTGTATGAATCTGTCGCAATGAAATCAGATAACGGTAGAATAAAAGCACAAAAATTAATCGGACGTAACATCATGTCAAAAACAGATAATGGACGAATTGAAATCGATGAAGTCGCTTCGACCTCTTTAACAGCAGAAACCGATAATGGCAGAATCGTGATTAAGAAAGTACAAACGGACCGTCTGAAAGCGAAGACGGATAACGGGAGAATTCATATGCGTCATATCGAAGCGGACTCGATTTATGCAGAGTCGGATAATGGCAGACTCGAATTCGTTGACATTAAGAGCGATGTGACAGGAGTAACAGACAACGGCAGGATTACGTTACAAACAGAGCAATTGAACCACCATATCGATTTCCAAACGGATAATGGCAGCATTGAAATCCAAACCGATCAAATGCCTGAAAATGCAACAATCATTGCGAAAACTGGATACGGCAAAATCGATGTGTATGGGGAAAGGAACACACGCACACGATTCGGTTCTGAACAATATCAGATTCGCTTGAAATCAGACAACGGCAGAATTACCGTGAAGTGATAGCTTTCGGTTGAGCAAACGTATGCATCGATTCATTAACGTACAGCAAAAGGGGTATCAAAACAAATGGAAACTGTCCGGATCTTTCAAGAAGATATTTTCCGGACAGTTTGCTCGACTATTGATAGAGTTCATCATGTTGAAGTCTGTAACATTGTCATAATTCTCTTCTCCAACCAGCTTATTAAATTCATCTTCTCTTAATAATAGCGGTAATTAGTCTGCAGAGATCACCTTTTCCTCTTCATACACTTGATTGAGCTCTACAGCTTTATTCTTCGCATTCACTTCTCGCCCATATCGCTCAGACAATTGACTTTCCCTTGTTCTCTTCCCTAACCATCACAGTCTCTCCTTTGCACTTTTTTTACGTGTTTAACCCTTTCCGAATCAAATAAAAACAAAAGAATATGATATAGTGAGACATCAATCCTTTTATGAACTATCATTCAACAACAAACGAAAAGGGGTCATAAGATGGTTACGATCTTTGTCGATGCAGATGGATGTCCTGTTGTAAATGAAACCATTTCGATCGCTAAACAATTTAATTTGCCATGCAAGCTCATTTGCGATACTGCACACGAAATGCATCGAGAAGGCGCTGAAACGATCATCGTTTCCAAAGGTGCAGATGCAGTTGACTTTGTTTTAGTGAACAGAGTGCAAAAAGGAGACATCGTCATTACACAAGATTATGGGTTAGCGGCAATGGTATTGGCTAAATTGGCTCATCCGATAGATCAGAATGGAAGGCGATATACAGAAGAAAACATTGATCAATTGCTATTCGCTAGACATACCGCACAGAAAATTAGAATGGCCGGCGGCAGACTGCGTGGTCCAAAAAAACGATCAAAAGAACTGAATGAGCGCTTCTCTTTTCAATTGAGAGAACTCTGCAAAACACTTCTCAGCAAAGAATAAACCCGCCTACAGCGAATCGAACAACGAAGAGTTCGATTGGCCGTTTTCTGCGACCTGTGCAGAAATTAAGGCACCTCCGAGTTCGATTGGCCGTTTTCTGCGACCTGTGCAGAAATTAAGGCACCTCTGAGTTCGATTGGCCGTTTTTCTGCGACCTGTGCAGAAATTAAGGCACCTCCGAGTTCGATTGGCCGTTTTTCTGCGACCTGTGCAGAAATTAAGGCACCTCTGAGTTCGATTGGCCTTAATTTCTGCGTCCTTTGCAAAAATTAAGGCGCTGTGGACATCGCTTTCTTAGACTATCATCCACATGCTAAGCGTTTTCAAGCCAAGCTGAAGAAACTCCTATCCTTTACAACAAACCCTAAAAGACTGAAAACCCTGCTTGCAGTGGCCTTTCATAAACAGTTTGCCACTTACATACAATACCTTACGATCTTTTCAATCACTTTCCATGCTGCTGTAATCCCATTTCTTTTGCAATCAATTCATACGAACGTAGTTTATCCTGAAAATCGTAAGCGATCATGACTAACATCACTTCATCCGCCTCATACACGGCAGACAACTCTTCAATTTGGCGGCGGACCGATTTCGGTGTTCCTACAATCATCCTTTTACGATTTTCTTGGACACGCTTTTGCTCAAAATGACTATATGAATAAGCCATTGCCGTTTCTGGTGAAGGAATTCCTTTCGAAGACATCCCCTGTTCTGACATCAGCATAGAAAGAGTTAACGATGAAGCGATCCTTTCAGCTTCTTCCTCCGTTTCTGCACATGCGAAGAAAATGGCGACTGCCTGCTGTGGCTTCGGCTGACTGTTAGACGGCTTGTAACGTTCACGGTAAATGGACGCACAAGCTTCACCCCCTTCGCCATTGATAAACTGCGCAAACATATATGGCAAACCTTTTTCAGCTGCCAACAATGCGGAGTTTTGACTAGAACCTAACATCCAAATTGGAGGATTGGTACATGTGACTGGGGTCGCTTTCAATCCAACATACGGATGATCGGAAGGAATACTGTCATTTAAATACATGATCAAATCATCGACTTTCTGTGGGAATTTATGGACATCCCGATATTTGCCGTCATGCAGCGCATATGTAGCCCGTGGCATCCCACCAGGAGCACGTCCAATGCCTGCATCGATTCTTTCAGGAAAGAGTGCTTCCAGCAGTTTAAAGTTTTCAGCCACCTTAAATGGAGAATAATGTGTAAGCATAACTCCACCAGAACCGATACGAATCGATGATGTAATAGAAGCCAAATGAGCCATCAATATTTCAGGGGAAGAACCTGCTAACGTCGTAGAGTCATGATGTTCAGATACCCAGAATCGATGATAACCCCATTGTTCTGCTTTTTTCGCCAACTGAACAGTATTTTGCAAAGCCTCGGTTGCATTGCTCCCTTCAGCAATTGGCGATTGGTCTAAAATACTCAATTTAATGGACATGTCAACATCCTCCTATCTATTGTTGACCATTGTACACAAAGTAATTTGTAATCTCATAAGAATTGCCTCATCAATTGTTTGCACGGACTTTTAAGTGGTAAAAGAATAAAAAGAAAATATGGAGGTTTCTTATGCCGAAAATCCTTTCTGTTAGCACCGTCCTCCCTCCTTACGAAGTGAAGCAAGAGCAGGCGGTAGAGCTGACTCGCTCCTTATTCAGCAATCGATATAAAGATATTGAAAGACTACTAAAAGTGTTTGAGAATGCGGAAATTGAAAAGCGAGATGTTTGCATGCCGCTTGAATGGTATAGCGAGCCGCATGATTTTAAAGAACGGAATGATTTATTTATCCATCATGCAGTGAACTTAGGGATTGAAGCAATCAATCACTGTTTGAACAATGGGGATGGGTTAATTAAATCCGTTTCACCATCAGAAATTGACGCAATCTTTTTTGTTTCAAGCACAGGCATTGCAACGCCAAGTATAGAAGCGCGCATTATGAACCGTCTTCCGTTCCGCGATGATACGAAAAGAATTCCAATATGGGGACTCGGATGCGCCGGAGGAGCTGCCGGAATTAGCAGGGCTTACGAATATTGCAAAGCCTTTCCGAAGGCGAATGTCATCGTTCTTTCGATTGAACTTTGCAGTTTGACTTTCCAAAAAGAGGACTATTCAAAGAGTAATTTAGTTGGCGTCTCCTTATTTTCCGATGGGGTCGCATGCGCATTAATATCAGGCAATCAATCTGAAATTGCTACTTCAGGTACTGTTCCTTCCATCCTCGGCACGACATCTAAATTAATGCCGGATTCTGAAGATGTTATGGGCTGGGATATTCAGAACAATGGATTGTACGTCATTTTCTCAAAAAGCATCCCTTCCATCATTTCAACTTGGTTAGGACCTTTCGTACATGAGTTTTTACATTCCTATCATTTGGATAAAGATGATATTGCACATTTCGTTGCGCATCCAGGCGGCAAGAAAGTGTTAGAGGCCTACGAAGCAGCGATGGGGTTTGATTCCAGCAAAACAGAAATCTCAAGAAATATTTTGCGAAACCATGGCAATATGTCATCACCAACTGTTCTTTACGTACTGAAGGAATTTATGGAAAACGAAGCTGCAGCTGGGGAGTATGGCTTAATGGCAGCATTAGGTCCAGGCTTCAGCGGCGAATTGTTGCTATTAAAATGGGAGTGAGCGGATGTTCATCTATATTCTTATGTTAGTCATATTACAAAGGATCATCGAGCTTTTCGTCGCGCGGCGCAATGAACGCTGGATGAAAAGCAAAGGTGCAATCGAAGCCGGCGAGGGGCATTATCCTTTTATGGTCGCCATGCATATTGCTTTTTTCGTCTCACTCATCGCAGAAGTAGTATTTTTCAATCGATCAGTATCCGCCATTTGGATCGTTTGGCTTTCCTTATTTGTCATTGCTCAGGTGTTCAGAGTATGGTGCTTATTATCTTTAGGAAAGTATTGGAATACAAAAATCATCGTCCTCCCAAACGCGGAAGTAGTTCGAAAAGGGCCTTATAAATGGTTGCGGCATCCAAATTACATCATCGTAGCAACTGAGCTCATCGTACTGCCCCTCCTCTTCAACGCCTATTTCACTGCCCTCCTATTCACATGCCTAAATATATGGATGATGACCGTACGAATTCCGGCAGAAGAAAAAGCGTTGGCAGAAGTGACAAATTACTGAGAACAGTTTTTGATTGAATGACTTTCTTTAAACAAGAAACAGTGAACAGCGGAGCAGACAGATGAATTTCTTCACGTCTATAAAGAAGAGAAGCGTGTCAGTAGACCTGTGGAGTGAATCCGACTGACTTCGTCAGTATATATGTGATGCACGACAGTATAGCAACTAACTACGCCAATAAACTCTAATGCGCGCCAGCTACCTATAAAGGAGCTTGGCGCGCATTTACTGTTAAGAAGGGATGCGAGTCAACGTTTTCCCCATATAACCGAACATTACTGTCAAAATTGGCGATAACAAGCAGAAGAATGCAAATGGCAAGTACGATATTGTTGACACATTCAACACATCTGTAATGAAAATGCCGCATACACTCCATGGCACTAATGGATTGACGACCGTTCCTGCATCTTCCATTACCCGGCTCAAGTTTTTATTTGCTAAACCGACTTTTTCATATTGTGATTGGAACGCTTGGCCCGTCAATAATATGGACAAGTACTGTTCTCCGATCATTACGTTTATACCAATCGCGGTTAAGGCGGATGCCATTATTACAGACGAGACTTTTTTGAGCAACATTTCAATTTTCGCAAGCAATGTTTGAACGATACCTAAATTAAATAACAATCCGCCCATGCTTAGCGCCAATAGGACGAGACCGACCGTAGCCATCATACTTTCCACTCCGCCTCGTGACAATAAAGCATCTACATCTGCCACCCCCGTCGTAGACTTAAAGCCGAAAAACAGGATTTCTAACACTTCGGAAATAGCGAAACTTTGGTGGAAAAATGAAATAATGACAGCGACCGCTGAACTGATGGCTAAAGTGAGCAATGCCGGAACTTTTTTGATCGTTAATACAAACAAAAGAATTAACGGGATAATTGCGTACCAATGAATCATGTTTGTCTCTAACAAAGTATTTTGGAACAATGCAATCTGTTCGAAATCATCTTTCTTGGCTCCTGGAGATAGTATACCGAAGAGCAAAAGTGATAAGAAAAATGCGGGCACTGTCGTCCATCCCATATTGCGGATATGCTCAAATAGATCAACCCCTACGATGGAGGAAGCCAAGTTTGTCGTATCCGATAAAGGGGACATTTTATCTCCAAAGAATGCACCGGAGACAATTGCTCCCGCAGCAATCGGCAATGACAGGTCAAGAACATGCGCCATACCGATAAATGCAACGCCAACTGTTGCGACTGTAGTCAATGAACTCCCGATGGAAATGCCGACAATTGCCGTAACGACAAAAACAATTGCAAAGAAAAATGTAGGTGTAATTAACTGAAAACCTGTGTAAATAAGAGTTGGAATCGTACCTCCTATCATCCAACTGCTAATTAGAATACCGATAAAGAAAAACAGAAAAACTGCGCCCATTCCAGCTCCAGCGCCATCTATCAATCCCTTTTCGAGATGTTTAAACGGAATTTTTTTCGTTAGCCCATACGCTATCAGCAATAATATCGAAAACAGAATCGGCAAATGCGGAACTGATTCGAATTTAATAATACTGACGCTAATTAATATGATAATTCCTATCACAAGCAGAAACGATTCTACTGCAGTAGGCTTATGAATCGCTTTAATCTTAAACATGGCCGCTTCCTCCTCGATAAAATAAAAAAGAACCCCTTCATCCCTACACAAGGGACGAAGAAGTTCTCCGCGATACCACCCTAATTGAAGACAGCATAAGCCGTCATCCACTTCATTCAAAAAGGAGAATTGCTTTTGGTGTACTTCATGTTCGTCGCTGCCTGAATTTCCATCGACCATTCAGTTTCTTATTGCTGCCTACGACGACATTACTGCGCCAAATCTCCAAGGTTATACAATTAAATTTATAGCGCGCTATATTGTTTTGAATCTTATCATGTCTGTCGTAAATGTCAAGAGGTTTTTCGAACTATGTAAGTGATTAGGCAGACAAGTATTAGTTATTTTTTCAGTATAGGTTGGCATGGCCCAGTTTATAAGATCATTATGCTTCCTCCCTGACAAACTTTCTAATCCGTTCACCGATCTCATCACGTACGCGTTGAAACTCCCTCCAAATCTCTTCTTCAGTGCCTGTCGCCTTAGCAGGATCATCAAATCCCCAATGTTTACGTTGTACGGATGATGGAGTCGTTGGACAATGATCTGCAGCATCTCCACAAAGCGTCACGACAAGATCCGCGTTCTTCAAAATAGCATAATCGACTTTATCCGATGTTTGATCAGAAATGTCAATCCCGGCCTCTGACATGACTTTAATGGCTAAAGGATTTACTCCGTGTGCTTCAATACCTGCACTGAATACATTCCAATTGTCGCTTAACATTTGCTTTCCCCATCCCTCGGCCATTTGGCTGCGGCATGTGTTCCCCGTGCATAGAAAGTACAATGTCTCTTTCACAACAATAGATTATCCCTTTCTTAATACATTTATAAAATCCACAACCATAAATACAATCCAAATAGTGTAATGAACAACGTAGGAATCGTTAAGATAATACCGACTTTAAAATACGAGCCCCAGCTGATTTTTACGCCCTTTTGAGAAAGCACATGCAGCCATAACAAAGTTGCTAAGGATCCGATCGGTGTAATTTTTGGCCCTAAGTCCGATCCTATTACATTTGCATAAATAAGTGCTTCTCTAATGACTCCTGACGTATTCGTTTCTGCAATTGCTAAAGCATCGATCATGACTGTTGGCATGTTATTCATGATGGAAGATAAAAAAGCAGCGATAAAGCCCATAGAAAGCGTCGCGGTCAATAATCCTTGATCAGCAGCAAGTTGAATAAGATTTGACAGGATGACCGTCAAACCAGCATTTTTCAAACCATACACAACGACATACATCCCAATTGAAAAGAAGACGATTGCCCATGGTGCTCCTTTCAGCACTTGTTTAGTCTCCACTGCTGGACTTTTATTTGCCATTAGCAAAAAGAAAAACGCGGCTATTATCGCAATGAAAGAGACGGGAATCTGCAAAAATTCACTTAGAAAATAGCCAATTAATAATACTGCCAACACAAACCATGACAGCTTAAACATTTTACGGTCTTTGATTGCCTCGTTTGGCTGCTTCAAATCCGCCATGTCATATTTTCCCGGAATACTTTTACGAAAAAATAAATAAAGCACAGAGATGCTTGCCAAAAGCGCAAACAGATTTGGAACAATCATCCTTGTTGCATATTCGACAAAACCAATTCCGAAAAAGTCGGCTGAAACGATGTTCACCAAGTTGCTGACAACGAAAGGCAAAGATGTCGTATCAGCGATAAAGCCGCTCGCCATGATGAATGGAAAGACCATTTTTTCACTGAACTTCAAATTACGCACCATCGACAGCACAATCGGTGTTAAAATCAACGCTGCACCGTCATTCGCAAATAAAGCTGCAACGATAGCACCTAAAATACTGACGTAAATGAACATTCGGATACCGCTACCATTCGCAATACGTGCCATATGCAACGCAGCCCACTCGAAAAATCCGATCTCATCTAAAATTAAAGAAATGATAATAATGGCCACGAACGCTAATGTCGCATTCCATACAATACTTGTAACGTCCAAGACATCATTAAAATCAACGACTCCCAATAAGAGTGCAATCGCTGCGCCAATGCAAGCCGTCCATCCGATTGATAAATTTTTTGGCTGCCAAATTACAAACACTAGCGTAATCATAAAAATACTTAACGCAGTTATAACTGAAACCAATAACTGTACCTCCCTATTCGCACGAAATGCGTAAACCTTGTTGTTCCAACTCGACAATTAATTGATCTTGGTTTGGCAACTGGTCAAGGATGCTCTGTATCAAATGATAATCTTCATGCTCTCGATTTATCGAATAAAAAATCCATTGCCCTCTTCTCTCTTCTTTCACTAAGCCGTTGTCTCTCATCTTACGTAAATGCTGGCTAATGGCTGGTTGGCTCATGTTGAATATCGCAACAAATTCGCAGACACAACAATCATGAGTAGACAGAAGCTTGACCATCGTCAAACGTGTTCGATCGCCTAATAGTTTCAGAAGCTGTGAAGCCTGTTGTAAATCAGCTGTCACTCTTGTACTCATATTAAACCCTCCTTGTTAACAACAATATAATTATATGCTTATATAAGTAAATGCAAAAGTGTAAAATAAAAAAGTCTTAATTTCAGTAATCATCACTAAAATTAAGACTTTGATTGACCCGATACTAAATTTGGTGAACTGTTGAGAAGCAGATTCTTTCCACAATCTGTCCTTGATTTATCTACCATTCAAGCTAGCCATCCATCATTTCAGAATAGGAGGCATGCCCTTAACAACGGTTCAGGATTTTTTCTTCAAAGTAATGTGGATTCGGTAGGTTCTTTATACTACAATGTTGGATATGTAATTTTCCCTGTTTCTACTAATTCTTTCAAACCTAAAAACATATAATGCCATCCTTCTTCGGTCTCTTTCTTCCATTCTTCATGTGCTTTTTCAATATCTTCTTCTGTCCAACCTTCTTCATGGGGAACGTTAATTTCTTGTGTGAAGATCATTTCACAACTTGAATCTAACGGATGAATCTCGACTGTAATGTCGTCTTCTAAATCACTAAATTGAGGCATTTTGAATGTGAATACGAGTTTTGTTGGCGGTTCCACCAATTTATATTCGCCAATGGCTCGGTAGTCTTTTCCACCTCGGTGATCCACAATTTCCCATGTTCCGCCGACTCGAGGATCACTCTTTGCAATTTTATTCGTATGTTCCATAGTAAACATCCACTTTTTTTGAAATTCTTCGTTCGTCCACGCGGCAAACACTTTTTCCGCTGGAACTTTAAACTTGCGGTTCATTTTAAGAGTTGTTTTTGATGTTTTTGTCATGCGAACCATCCTTTGCATAATTCGTTTTCTTTCGATTGATTATAACATTATTTAAAACGTAAAACGTTGTTCGTTATAAACGAAATTGGTTATACCAAAAATCAGTATACCCGTTTAGATAAACTAATTATCCATTAGACTGTAGACAAAGCATCTTTTCACTTTGTCTACAGTCTTTTTGAGGTTTGTAGGATTTCTCTGCAATCGATACGAAACGATCTACATCCTCTGCATTTGAAACATCCGCATAGATAGCGACAACTTCAGCCCCAAGACTCCGTGCTTCCAACTCCATTGTTCATTCACAAGCATAGCCATCCTTATCGCCATCCATCCTTTCAGAATAAGCAGGATGCCCCTTTTTAACACCGTTCGGGTATTTTTTCCTCAGCTCCGTACAGTTCTTAAAGGATTCCTCAGCATCCGTTTTGGAATTCGTTTCTGTATTTTTGTCAGTAATGGAATAGGTATCGCTATCAAATCCACGATCCGTTGCATAGTCTTCTAATGTCCAAATGCCGATCCCTGCTTTTTTAGCGCGCTCCTGTGCCTTTTCATATGCATCTAAGTGACGTGTATTCGGCGGGTAGACATAAGCGACTCTCGCTAATCCTTCTTCCAATAATTTTTCTTGGACACTTTCACCATCAATATAAATATAAGCTAATAGTCTATTATATTTATCATATTTTTCGCCTATATCAAATTCAATTTCTAACTTTCCGCTATTGAGCAACTCCTGATTCCGCTCCTTCGCTTTCTCTCCGAAAGGCTGCTTTCCTAATCTCGGATGACTTGTTTCGGGTGTATCAATTAATAAATAACGGACATTTTGCTCCTTGCCCTCGTATTTGATCTTAATTGTATCGCCATCAATTGTTTTAATGAGTTCAACCGGAATAAGCCCCGAACGGGTCGGTTCTGCATCTTCTTTTCCCCAGACCAAATAGACAGCTGCCAAAATAATTACAACGACTGCTGACAGCACACTATTTTTCTTCTTTTTATTTCTTCTTTTACTGCTCAAACTTGTTACTTCCTTTCTAAAGTTATTTCGTACATTCGTTTCAAGATCGATTCGTATGCCTTTCTTCCATAGAATCCGATCAGTTGAGACTTCAATATTGTAGCTGCTGGACCATTCAATTAGCAAACAGAAAAAGGATTATGGCGCCAGTAACCTACCCGCCACAATCCCTAAGTAAGCGAAGAAAATTCCGATGCTATACGTTCCAATTAAATAAAAGAAAAATATTTTTCTTTTACCATCTTTCCATAAGATCACTAACTCTTTATTGAGCGTAGAGAAAGTCGTCATCCCACCCGCAATGCCTGAAATGATAAAATACGTCCATAAACTATTCAAGTTGAGCATTGCTATGAAACCGATCAAAAAAGAACCCGACCAGTTGACGAATAAAGTCCCTATTGGCAATGAACGTGTTGCATTCCATTTCAATGCAAGAATGTATCGAATCAATGTGCCGATGCCCCCGCCTAATCCGATTATGGCAAGATCTGCAAAGGTCATACTGACACCTTCTTACGAGATACGCTGCTGCCTAACAATCCAGCAGCCAGTCCGCCAACTATGCTCAATAACAAATAGGCAATGCCTAACAGATGTTGTCCATTTTGAAACAGCTCTACAGTCTCTAAACTAAACGCGGAGAAAGTTGTAAAGGAACCTAAAAAACCTGTCGTGACGGCAGTTTGTAATGATTCATCCGAAGTCAGTTTCCGAATTGCCCCTCCGGATAGAAAACATAATGAAAACGAACCGATTAAATTCGGAATGAGCGTGCCGAATGGAAAGGCCTCACTATGAAAAATCGTGCCCATCCACACTCTCGCAATTGCACCAAATGCACCAGCAATACCGACGAACAAAGCGTTTTTCATACAGCTACCTTTTCCAACAGCCTACGGGATAAGACCATTTCAAGAGATAAACGTTTTTCTGTATTTCCAAAAAGAATGGACACCATTTCATCGGTGATTTCTTGAATCGTTCCGCGGCCAAATACTCTGTGAGATATGTGCATGCCTACGGATAATTCTTCCCTTTGACAGATTCCGTCTGGATTTAAAGGAATCGATACATCCGCTTTTTGCAGCTTCTCCATTTTCCTCTCTTCAGGTTTCATTAAGATCCCTCGCATTTCGTTAATGAATTTCGAGTCCTCTTTCTGTTTTCCATCCACTGACTGATAGGAAAGCAATTCTAATCGCTCTTTTGCCCTTGTCATGCCAACGTAAAATAATCGCCTTGCCTCTTCCAAAAGCGTTCGGTCTTTTTCATCTTCGTCTGAAGGAATGATTCCCTTGACGAGATCAATCATAAACACTCGTCTAAACTCTAATCCTTTTGCGCTATGGAAAGTGGAAAGTGTCACAGCATTTTCGGAAGGGTGATATTTCGCTTTCTGGACGGCTTGCTCAAGCTCTTTTAAACGGTTCGCAAATTCAACCATCGTCTTTAATTGAGACGCAATCCCTTCAAGCGTATCCAAAATTGTTGAAAGCTGATCGAAACGAAAACCAAATTTTTTCGCGCGGCTTTTCAACGCCTCTTCATAGTCCAATTCATAGCGAATCATTCGAATGACTTGTGCTGGACGCATTTGAGGAATTTTATCGTATACCTCTTGATAATGCTTCAATTTGTCGATTTGGTCTTTTTTTAAATCCACACACTCCATAAACGAATCAAAAACATTGCCCCTTGTATTTGTTCGTTCAAAAGTAATGATCATTGATCTGGAAATATAAGCGTTCATTTTCATAATGATTTTTAAAAATATATCCTTCCGAGTCATATTGAAGCTGAGACGCATGAAATTCAAAATATCCTCAACGACCCAATGGGAGAAAAACTTGTCATCCGCATCTTTCATATAGAAAGGGATGCCTCGGCGGTGCAATTCATTCACATATAAGGTTGAGGAAGAATTATTTCGAAATAAAATTGCCACTTCGTTCAAACGTTGCTCATTTAGTAATTCATATGTAATATATTCTAACTGCCGTTTGGGATCTTCCAATTGTTTGATCTGGATCGGCCCTGCTTCCGGATTAGCTGTATGCATTTTTTTCGGATAGCGGTTCTTGTTTCGCTCAATGAAAAGAGCTGATGCATCGACAATTTCCTTTGAAGATCGATAATTTCTTTCCATTTTCAGCAATTGAGCATCCGGATAAACCTTTTTGAAGTCCAATAAATAATCCGGTTCTGCTCCTCGCCACGTATAAATGGACTGATCGTCATCCGCCACAACACATAAATTGCCGTGGAAAGCGACGATATGCTCAATAATTCGATGTTGGACAAGAGACGTATCCTGACTTTCATCGGTAAGTAAATAATCATATAAGCCTTGATAATAAGCCGCCAACTCTTCATCCGTGCGCAATGCTTGTTCAGCAATTGTGAGCATATCGTCAAAATCTAAGAGTAAATGTTTGTATGTACGTGTTTTCATCTGTTCGTACTGTAACGCAATTTGTCCCGCTCTTTCAAAAGGCCCTTCAATCTCTTGCCATTCATTAAAAGGAATCATACGGTTTTTCAAAGAACTGATAAAAGTTGAAAGTGCAGTTAATTCATCCTCTGTGCAATCTTCTTTTAGAACCTTTTTATATAAATCTTTTAATAGAAAATGCTTTTGCACAGATCCTTTCCTGCTATTAGATCCTTCTATTAGATCATAGGTTACACCCGTCTTTTGCAAAAACTGACGTGTAATAGTAAATGCCAAGCTATGTATTGTCGAAAATTCCACTGGTTTTTGATCAGGAAAAAATTTCTTGAACCGCTCAGCCATATCCCTAGCAGAAGCCCTGCTGAACGTAATTGCCTTAATACGGCTTGCAGGCACGTTTTTTTCTTCAAGTAAGTAACCAATTTTCATGATGATTGTTGTAGTTTTACCTGAACCGGGGCATGATAAAAGAAGCAAAGGGCCTTCCGATTGCATGACGGCTAATTTTTGTATTTCATTTAATTCGATATTCAATTCCTTTTTCTTTCGTTCAAAAAAATCATCCATTGCCATTTGCTCCTTCAATATGTTCCTACACATACTGTAACATACGAACACCCATTTGTTTAGATACACAAAAGAAAAACCTCTACGCTATTTTACGCAGAGGTTTCTTTTCATAATTACGTTAAAATCCGCCAGACTCAAGCTTGTCATTTTGAATATCGACTTTCTCATTTTTACTACCCGTATATGCAGTGGAGGCAACTTCATTTTGACGTCTTTGCTCGTCCGAATATTCCACACCGGCCATATTTGCCTTTGTCTCATTGTCCGCTTCATTGTGAGCACGCTTATGTCGCTTATCTTCAGCCAACTTGATCACTCCTCCAAAAATAGTCCTTTTTAGAATACCCTCAATGGAGAAATGTAATCATCAAAATAATTATTTTGGAAAGCCGATTGAATTGAATGGATAAAATCTGAATTCCACTTTTCCAACGACAGAGGACTCATCGATACAGCCAATCGCACGACTATCTGTGCTATTCCTCCGGTTATCGCCCAAGACGAAAAGCTGACCTTCTGGTACGGTTACTTCAAAGTCCTGCGTCAGTTTCTGATCTTTGAACAATTTATCTTTGTTTTCCTGAATATAAGGCTCATCATATTCTTTTCCGTTTATGAAAAGACGATCATCCTTCATGACAACTGTATCGCCAGGCAGCCCGATTACTCGTTTAATATAGTCTTCCTTTGAATTCGGCGCATGGAAAACGACTAAATCGAAATGATCCAGTTTGTGGATTTTGGAAATGACGACCCGGTTATTCGATTCGAATGTCGGTTCCATTGATTGTCCTGAGACTAATACAGGAGAAAATAAAAACTGCCGTACGATTAAAACTAAAGCAAATGCGATAACAAGTGATTTCACCCATGAGAAAATCTCTTTTTTTGTTTCTTTTTTCACGATTCAATTCCTCCATCCATTCAAAGCTATTATCTATTATAACGAACTTTTGCCTTAAATGATTTATAGAAAATGATTTCCACTACAATATTCTCTAAAAACTGCTGCTACAAGTTAGTAGAGTCTATAAATTTTTGTGCTATGCATCCATTGCCTGCTTTAAATGCGCTGTACAGTTGAATAAGTGGCATCTATTTCTTTCATCCGACAATTCGACTATAGTTACTGATGTGTTATCCAAACTTTTTTCATATTGTTCATCCGGAATGAGTTCGTTGAATAGTCTTTTAATAAAAGCTCCGTGGCTAATCAACAGTACCCTTTCATTTGGGTGCTTTTCTTTTATATCTCGAATGGCGGCCATCCCTCTTTCAATAATTGCATCATGCGGCTCGAAACCGAGATCCAATTCTTTCCAATTGATGCCCCATTTTTCGATGCGTTCCGCTTCGGTCGTGCCTTCAACTAATCCGCCACCTCGCTCCGCCAATCGCTGATCGACAACGAATATAGCTTGCGGCAATTTCTCAGCTACAATTTCCGCCGTTTTTTTCGCACGGCTTAAATGACTTGTGTAAATGGCATCCCATTGTTCAGTAGACAATCGTTTAGCGACACGTCCGGCCATTTCAATCCCTTCTTCATCCAAAGGGACGTCTGAACTGCCTTGCGCCCTGCCTTCTTTATTCCAAGCTGTTACCCCATGTCTTACAAAACCGATAACTGTCATCTCAACCACTCCCTTAATGATTTGAATCTATAACGTAACCTAATGATCGAAGCACATTGTCCATAAAAGCTTGAATGTATAAATACACTTCTACTCGCTCAGGCTCTTGATGTAAATCATGGTAGAGCCTTTTCCATTCTTTATATTGAAATTCGGAGAGCTGTTGATTTTGCAACCATTTTTTCGCAAATGAAATATCGGTGATTTTGTCATTCTCCCCCGTCTGAATTAACATCGGCACATCTTGAATACTCTCTTCGTGCGCCATGACCGACTTCATCATCGACAGCAGCTCGCGATACCAAGATGTGACAACTGTTGAACTATAAAATCGATCATTTTGATATTCAACATGCAGGTCGTAATTTTTCGTCAGCATCTCAATCGTCACATCATGCTTTAATTTAACGGAGCTCGATAACTTTGTTAATACTCCCGAAAATTTAGATGGCTGGTGTTTCAGCGACAGCCAAGGAGACATGAAAATACAACCAGCGCATTCCAATTTCTGAGTTTGTAAAATGTGCATAATGAGCGTAGCGCCTAATCCATGTCCAATGACAAACATAGGCAAGCCGTCTTGCAAACCGATTTCCATCATGCTTTTCACATGACGCACATAAGACTCAAAAGATTCATCGTGTAGTTTATTGCCCTTTTCCTCGCCATGGCCAGGTAAATCGCTCGTTACAACATGAAAACCGCCTATGCGTAATTCTTGAATGAGCCATGCATATCGACGATGATGTTCATATGCATTATGGACAATGACAACAACCGCTTTCGGCTGTCCTTCTGCTTCCCATTTCCACATGTTCCATCGTCCTCCGTTCGTGCAATTCAATTAGATTAAAAGATCATCATGTTTTTTATGATATGATAGATTATACACGATTTTGATAAAATGAGGTGGTCATCATGATTTATCCGTATGGAGAAAAATCTCCAAAAATTCACCCTTCTGTCTATGTCGCTGACTACGCAACAATTACAGGGGATGTAACAATTGGCGCAAATAGTTCAATCTGGTTCAACACCGTTATCCGGGGAGATGTAGCGCCAACCATAATTGGCGAGCGTGTAAGTATCCAAGATTTAAGCTGCTTGCACCAAAGCCCGAATCGCACTCTGCTTATTGAAGACGATGTAACTGTTGGGCATAAAGCAACATTACATAGCTGTATCATCCGTAAAGGTGCTCTTATTGGAATGGGAGCAATTATTTTAGATGGCGCAGAAATTGGCGAAGGCGCATTTATCGGTGCCGGCAGCCTCGTACCCCCCGGCAAGAAAATCCCGCCAAACACATTGGCATTGGGCTCTCCAGCAAAAGTAGTCCGTGAATTAAACGACGAAGACCGCGAAGATATGTTGCGCATCGTCAACAGCTATGTTGAAAAAGGACAGGTTTATAAAAAGATGCAAAAATAAACAGGCGCTGCTCTGAATAGGGGCAGCGTCTGTTTTATGTTTTGTTGGGTGCTACAACCTTTTGTAATGCTTGTAATTAACGAATTAGTATCGAGCGGCAAACGTGTAGTTTATGCGTTCTATAACACCATACGAGCGGTTTCAGCTGTAATACGAGCGTCTTAACACCCAATTCGGGCAGAGAACGAGGGCTTCAAGCGGTTATCCACACACTTCGAGCGGATACATGAAAACTTCAAGCACTTCCGCATTCAAGCAGAGACAGGGGTTCTTCAAGCCATTTTACACAACATTCGAGGGGACACTTGCAGATTTCGAGCGATTCAGCTCTTCATTCTAACGGTTCTCTACACATTTCGAGCGAGGCGTTTCATATACCTACAATAAAAAAAGAAAGCAAGGAATGAACCCTTGCTTCCTACATAGATATTTTATTACCGTACTGACAAACCGGTCCTTTCAACCAACTCTGCCGCTTTGTCTGTCTGCTCCCAAGGAAGCTCAACATCCGTTCGGCCGAAATGGCCATATGCTGCAGTTTGTTTATAAATTGGACGTCTAAGGTCAAGCATTTTGATTATGCCTGCAGGGCGTAAATCGAATAGTTCGCGCACAAGCTCAACCAATTTGCTTTCCTCAACTTTTCCTGTTCCAAATGTATCAATCGAAATAGAGACAGGTTTCGCAACGCCGATCGCATACGCCAACTGCACTTCGCAACGCTCTGCAAGTCCAGCAGCAACAATGTTTTTCGCTACATAACGCGCTGCGTAGGAAGCGGAACGGTCAACTTTCGTCGCGTCTTTTCCGGAGAAGGCTCCGCCGCCGTGGCGAGCATATCCACCGTAAGTGTCAACGATGATTTTACGTCCTGTTAATCCGGCATCTCCTTGCGGACCGCCGATAACGAAACGACCTGAAGGGTTGATGAAGTATTTTGTATCTTCATCCAATAATTCTTTCGGTACGACTGGATAAATGACATGCTCTTTAATGTCTTGCTGGATTTGTTCAAGTGTCGTATCAGGATGATGCTGTGTAGAAATGACGATTGTATCAATCCGTATTGGACGATTGTTGTCATCATACTCAACTGTCACTTGCGTTTTACCATCCGGACGCAAATAAGGAAGTGTATCATTTTTTCTCACTTCCGCTAGTCTGCGTGACAGCTTATGGGACAAACTAATTGGCATCGGCATCAGTTCTGGTGTTTCATTGCAAGCATACCCAAACATTAATCCTTGGTCGCCCGCTCCGATTGCTTCCAATTCTTCGTCCGTCATCGTTCCTTCACGTGCTTCTAATGCTTGGTCAACGCTCGCAGCAATATCAGGCGATTGTTCGTCGATCGAAGTTAAAACGGAAGATGTCTCCCAATCGAATCCGAACTTGGCGCGAGTATAGCCGATTTCTTTCACAGTATCCCGAACAACTTTTGGAATATCGACATAAGTCGTTGTTGTGATTTCTCCGATCACAAGCACTAATCCTGTCGTAATTGTCGTCTCGCATGCGACTCGTGCATTCGGATCTTCTTCTAAAATAGCGTCCAAAATGGCATCCGAAATTTGGTCGCACATTTTGTCTGGATGTCCTTCCGTTACTGATTCTGAAGTAAACAGTCGGCGGTTTGTCATTATAATTTCCTCCTTAACGGCTTGCAAATATTGATACGGTACTCTATTTTTCCCAGATAGTTCCACGCCTGAAGAGAGTCGACGTCAACATACACAAGGATTAAGGGCTTGATAAAATCAATTGGGCCTTGGCATAGTCGCATCATCGTTTTGCATGCGCCTGAATGCGCAATGCAAAATTCATGACAACCGCCGGAGGCTTATCTTCATTTGTCGAGTATAGGAACTCTCGCTAAAAAGTGAAATGTATCTCAACGCTTCAAAGATGGATCTCTATCTTAATGAAGATAAAAAAGCCCTTCGCTCACGTAAAAGCACATGAGGAAAGGCATGATTTCAAATGCAGCACCTTTCACTCTTATCGTCCAAGGTGTAAAACCTTGCCTCAGGTTTGGCACCTTCTCGTAGCTTGCACTACGCAGGTTGCCGGGCTTCATAGGGCCTGTCCCTCCGCCAGCTCGGGATAAGAGTATCCGTTCATGTAACCATGCTACGAAAAAGTTTTCACTTTGTCAAATCTTTTTGAGCTTAACTGCTTGAGTTTTGAATTAGTATAGATTATTATTCTTAATGTGTTATACTATTTACGGAATGTAATGATACCCATTTATATGGGATTAATACGCAAAGGACGGTACAAAACATATGATTTCTGCGAAGATCGAAAATGGACTAAATGAATTGCTTTCAGGAGCTAATGTCAATATCCAGCCTTCAGTGGCAGAGCTGATCGAGAAAGCTACTTCAAGAGGAGAAGCAAAGCTCTCTGCGGATGGTGCGCTATCTGCTGAAACCGGCAAGTATACAGGGCGCTCCCCTAAGGATAAATTCATTGTTGAGGAACCTTCTTCAAAAGACAAAATCGATTGGGGCAAAGTGAACCGGCCGATTTCTCAAGAAATTTTTGATTCATTATATACAAAAGTTATCAACCACTTGAAAGCGAAAGACGAATTATTCGTTTTCAAAGGATATGCAGGTGCGGATAAAGAATCGCAGCTTTCCATTCAAGTCGTCAATGAATTTGCATGGCAAAACTTATTTGTCCATAACTTATTCATCCGCCCGACTGAAGAAGAGCTTACTACACATGAGGCACAATTTACAATCTTATCGGCTCCTACTTTTAAAGCAGACCCAGCAGTCGACGGCACTGAATCCGAAACATTTATTATCGTTTCTCTCGAAAAACGCATCGTGCTAATCGGCGGAACTGAATATGCTGGAGAAATGAAAAAATCGATTTTCTCAGTAATGAACTACTTGCTGCCTGAGCACGGCATCCTGCCGATGCACTGTTCCGCTAACGTAGGAGAAGAAGGCGATGTCGCACTATTCTTCGGACTATCCGGTACAGGCAAAACGACGCTTTCTGCAGACGCGAAACGCAAATTGATTGGCGATGATGAGCATGGCTGGTCCGATAACGGCGTCTTTAACATCGAAGGCGGCTGCTATGCGAAATGCATCAACTTATCAAAAGAAAAAGAACCAGAAATTTTCGGTGCAATCCGTTTTGGCTCTGTGCTTGAAAACGTAGTTTTGGATGACAAAACACGAGTTCCTGATTATGATGATAATTCATTAACTGAAAACACGCGTGCTGCTTATCCAATCCATAATATCGAAAACATTGCAAAGCCGTCAATGGCTGGCCATCCGAAAACAATTGTGTTTTTAACTGCTGATGCATTCGGCGTGTTGCCCCCAATTTCTAAATTGACGAAAGAGCAAGCGATGTATCATTTCCTTAGCGGCTTCACTTCGAAATTAGCCGGCACTGAACGTGGGATTACTGCTCCTGAAGCAACCTTCTCAACTTGCTTCGGTTCTCCGTTCCTGCCGTTGCCTGCGACAGTATACGCAGAAATGTTAGGGCAAAAAATTGACGAGCATAATGCACAAGTGTTCCTTGTCAACACTGGCTGGACTGGCGGCGAATATGGCGTAGGTAAGCGTATGGAGCTCAAACATACTCGTACAATGGTAAATGCTGCAATCGCCGGACAATTGAACGATATTGAATTCGAAGTAAATGAAATTTTTGGCCTTGCTATGCCGAAAGCAATTGAAGGCGTTCCAAGCGAAGTTCTGAACCCTCGCAACGCTTGGAGCGATCCAGCAGCTTATGACAAAAAAGCAAAAGAACTCGCTCACCTTTTCCGTGAAAACTTCAAGAAATTTAAGTACGTTTCCGATGATTTCGTCCAAAAAGGCGGACCTATCGCTGAATAATATAAAAACACACATGGTGATCCTATCAATCCATGTGTGTTTTTTTCTTTACGTTCGATCCCAAAATCGTTGATGGGCAATTGCATTGACAAATTCATTTGCAAAGTTCGGATTGTTTTCTGCAAATACGACGCCATCCAAATTGTTTCTATCTGTTGTTTGTAAATATGAACGCCCCGATGCAGCGATACCAATCGGCTTATAATGTGTATAGGCAACTCTTACAAATTCCATAATGTCTTGCATAAATTTCATTTCGTTGTCTGACTCTCCTCCTACTACATAGAGCGCATCCAACAAATAAGGACTTGTCGTTAAAAATGTATTGGTAACTTCCATTACAGTACCATCTGAACCAGTAACTGTGCCTAATTTTTCGCTGACAATTTCAACGAAAACGCCGTACTGCTGCAATGTATTAAGAGTTGCTCTCACTTCATTCGCGTTAAATCCATCGCCAATCAATACACCGACTTTTAACGAATATGCATACTTTGGTGTGCTTGCCTGACTTAAAGAAGGGTATCTTGTTGAAACCGGTACATGCGTTCCATTTGGTCGCTCTACGCCAACATTATCCGCAACAATATTGGCCAACTCTTTATCGACATTCACTAAAATATCGGCACTTTGCTGGCGGACTGATTTGCTTCTACAACTTCCGATTTGATAGCTAAGCGCTTCGATCATATGCTGCTTTTCAATAGGCGTTAAACTATTCCAGAAAATCCTTGGCTGTGTAAAATAGTCATCGAATTTTTCACTGCGCTCCCGTGTGACACGCCCCTCCACTTTCATAGGGTAATGCTCATATCCCTCTTGTTCAGGCGGGGTTGTATACGGTGTATTGTTTTCTAAGGAGTTTCTATGGTAACTCGTTTCATCAACATCAATCCGATACCTCATGTATCCTTTTCGCTGATTATTATGGAATGGACAAACAGGTCGGTTAACTGGTAAATCCTCATAGTTTTTACTTCCCAAACGATGATATTGTGCACTCCGGTAAGCAATTAACCTTCCCTGTAAAACAGGATCATTTGAAAAGTCAATTCCAGGAACGACATTTGCTGGGTTGAATGCTACTTGTTCAAGCTCTGCAAACTCATTATCCACATTCCGATTTAACGTCATCTTGCCGATGATTTGGACAGGGATAAGCTCTTCAGGCCAAAATTTTGTAGAATCCAGAATATCAAAATCATATTTAAATTCATCTTCCATCGGAATTAACTGAACACCTAATTCATATTCTGCAAAAGCGCCTCGATCGATCGCCTCTCTTAAATCCCGACGATGATAATCGGGATCGATGCCGCCGATTTTCTGCGCCTCATCCATAAGCAAAGAATGCGACCCAAGTACAGGTTTCCAAACAAATCTTACAAATGTCGCGACCCCTTGATCATTGACAAATAGGTACGTATTAACAGACCAGGATTCCATCATCCGATAACTTCTAATAATGCCGCGATCTGACATAACCCATAACGTCATATGAAGTGCTTCGGGGTTATTCGCAACGTAATCCCAGAAGGTATCATGCGCACCCGATGCTTGTGGCATACCCGTTCTCGGTTCTGGTTGATAGGCATGCATAACGTCAGGAAATTTCATCGCATCCTGGTTAATTAAAACAGGGAACGAAATCATCGTCATATCATAATTTCCTTCTTCTGTATAAAACTTAACACCTAAGCAACGCAAATCCCGTGCTGTATCCTTTGAACCTTTACTTCCCTGTACCGTAGAGAATCGGACGATCAAAGGTGTTTTTTTGCCAGCCTCCTGCAGAAATCCTGCCTTCGTATACTGTTTCATTGACTGATAGCATTCAAATTCTCCATAAGCCCCATATCCTCTTGCATGGACCTTTCTTTCCGGTATTTCTTCACGGACAAAAGATGTCATTTTCTCAAAATAATAAACATCCTCCAACAATCCAGGTCCCCGTTTACCGGCCGTTAAAATCCTCTCATCATCCGAAACTTTTCTTGATGCATTTGTCGTCATTGGGTTTCCTGCGTTTACTACACGATATTCGTCCAATTGTTCTTGTTTCTTATTTTGATCAACATTTTCAAAATTGTTATCCATTTTCACTCACCTTTCCACACATTAGGTCTTCCCCAACTATATATATGTGTGGCGGAAATGATAGGTTACCCAATTAGTAGTCTACATCGCTTAGAGGATTATTTGCGAGTCCAGTAATAGTACTCCAATCCATTATAAATACATGCAATTGTTAATATACAAAGTAATAGGCTTTGTATGTAAAAAAGAACCAATTACGAAAATAAGTAATTGATTCTTTGCATTGTATTTTATTTTACATTACTTGCGATCCCAAAAGCGTTGCTGGGCGATAGCGTTAATGAATTCATTTGCAAATTCAGGTCGATCTTTCGCAAAAACTACGCCATGTAAATTGTTTTTCTCTGTCGTTTCTATATACGAACCTCCTGATGTAGCAACGCCAATCGGCTTATAATGTGTATAGGCAACTCTTACATAATTTAAAATATCCTGTTCGAATTTTTCTTCATATGTCCCTTTGCCACCTACAACGTAAATTGCGTCAAGCAAATAAGGGCTCGTCGTTAGAAATGTTTGAGTAACTTTTAGCTCTGTTCCATCTGAACCGGTGACTACACCTAATCGCTCACTAACAATTTCAACAAATACACCGCCTTGTTGCAATGTATTTAAGGTTGCTTGAACTTCACTCGCATCAAATCCGTTGCCAATTAACACCCCAACTTTTAACGTATATGCTGATTTCGGTGTACTCGTCTGGCTAAGTGAAGGATAGCTTGTCGATACTTGGACATGCGTCCCTGTTGGTCGCTCTACCCCAATATTGTCTGCAATGACAGTCGCAAGTTCCTGATCAACATTGGCTAATAAATTGACATTTTGCTGTCGAACGGATTCACTTTTCACTTTCCCAAGTTGGTAACTAAACGCTTGGATTGTATGCTGCTTTTCAACAGGTGACAAACTGTTCCAAAAAATTCTCGGCTGTGAAAAGAAATCATTAAATGATTCACTTCGGCCTCGAATGACATGCCCCTCCACTTTTTTAGGATAATGGACATAACCGCCTTCTTCTGGTTTCGATGTATGAGGCGTGTTATTCGCCAGTGAATTATTATGGTAATTCACTTGGTCTACATCAATTCGCATCCTCATATAGCCTCTTCGTGTATTATTATGAAACGGGCAAAGTGGACGGTTTACAGGCAATTCATCGTAATTGGCACTGCCAAGTCGATGCTGTTGTGTATCCCTATACGTTAGTAGCCTTCCTTGCAGCACCGGGTCGTTAGAAAAACCAATTCCTGGCACGACATTGGCAGGGTTAAAGGCTACTTGCTCCAATTCTGCGAAGTAGTTGTCGACATTCCTATTTAATGTCATTTTGCCGATTAGTTGAACTGGAACAACTTCCTCTGGCCAAAACTTGGCAGGATCGAGCACATCAAAATCATATTTGAATTCATCTTCCATCGGGATCAATTGGACACCCAATTCGTATTCAGGATACGCTCCACGGTCAATCGCCTCCCGAAGATCCCTTCTATGATAATCAGGATCCAGTCCGCCAATTTTGAGCGCTTCATCGTGAAGCAAGGAATGGACGCCTAAAACAGGCTTCCAAACAAATCTGACGAAAGTGGCAATTCCTTCATCGTTTATAAATAAATACGTATTAATTGACCAAGATTCCATCACTCGATAATTTTTAATAACGCCTCTATCGGACATGATCCACGTCACCATATGGATTGATTCCGGATTATTGGCAACGAAATCCCAAAACCTGTCATGTGCTCCTGTCGCTGTCGGTATACCATCGTCTTGCTTATTTTGGTATGCATGCATTGAGTCTGGGAACTTCATCGGGTCTTGAATGATCAACACTGGCATAGCAATCGTTGTAAGATCATAATTCCCTTCTTCTGTATACATCTTAACACCGAGACAGCGCAAATCTCTCGCTGTATCATAAGACCCTTTAGCTCCTTGCACCGTGGAAAACCGACATAGTAAAGGCGTCTTTTTCCCCGGTTCCGATAAAAATTTTGCACTCGTAAATTGGCTCATTGATTGGTAGCACTCAAACTCACCGTATGCGCCATATCCTCTAGCATGTACGACTCTTTCCGGTATTTCTTCATGGTTAAAATGGGACATCTTCTCTAAGAACCAATAATCCTCATGAAGAGATGGACCGCGCACACCTGCTTTTATAGTCTCCTGGTCATTTGAAATTTTTCTTCCTTCGTTAGTTGTCATCGGCTTGCCTGTGTTTTGTACACGGTACTGATCCAATTGCTCTTGTTTGCTATTGTTATTTTCCATGTTCAATCACCTCTCTTCTATAAGGTTTACCCTAACTAAGTAATCTATACTTGGAGATACATTTCCTGTTAGTTATCAATAAAAAATCCTTATGGGAGAGATTCCCATAAGGATTTAAAGATTTACTTGTTCTTTCATCCATATACATAGGTCACGGACAATTTGTGCATTATGCTGAGCTGGAAAATGATGTGTATAGTCGGGGAAATACCATGTATAATACGGCTTATCATTTTCTCTCAACGAATTCTCTAAAAGGATTGCCTGTTCGAAAGAAACATGTTCATCCTTCATGCCGTGAATAATCAAAAGAGGTGCTTCAATTTCATTTATACGAAATAAAGCCGTCCGTTCACGATAGGCGTCCGGCATATTATTAGGTGTTCCGCCAATCACTCTTTTCATCATCCGTCGCATGTCTTTTCGTTCGTTATATGTAAACACGACATCGGACATCCCTGCCCATATGACAACCGAACAAACATCTTCACGGAGAATGGCCGTCCACAGTGCCATTAAGCCGCCTCTTGAGAAAGCATATAAATGAATTCTTTCTTTCTCAACGTTTGGATGCTGTTTCAGAACATCGACTGCGTTTACAGCATCTTGTCGATCTTCCCCAGCAAATTCGTCACGTCCCTCGCCACCGCGGTTGCCACGGTAATAAGGGGCAAAAACGATAAACCCTTGAGAGGCGAATTGCGCTATGCGGGATGGGCGTACCATACCAACATGCTGTATGCCTCCGCGCAAATAAACGATGCCTTCATACATTCCCTCTTCTACTGGTTCAGCTAACATGCCTTTCACCTTATAGCCATCGGACCAATACGTTATTTCTTCGAGGCGCACATGAGGATTTGGAGAAGGGTAATCCCGCCGATGCAAAATAGCGGCATTATGAATCATAGGCATTTACCCATTCCTTAATTTTTGCCATCCCTGCATCTTTCATATGGAAACTTAATTGATCGCAGTTGGATAGCTCTTCATCTGACATCCATAATGCCCCAGCAGTTTCATACAGCGTCGGGTCTTCTTCAATCTGGACTACTTTTCCAGTGAAAACCGCTTTGCAAAATGTCACATTGCTTATGACAACATATTCTGCAAATTTTACTAAGTCCGTAATATGGACACCCGTCTCTTCAATCGTTTCGCGAACTGCGGCCTCTTCGATTGATTCGCCCTCTTCCGCTTTGCCTCCTGGGAATTCGATGCCTCGAAGCAAATGTCGAGTCATAAGCCATTTTCCTTCATGTTTTAAAACGACAAGAACATGTCTTGCCTCCATTCCCATCGGATTATCGCCAAATGTTAGTTCCACTTTTGCGCCTTGTAAATCTTTGAACGTAGTAACCAACGACATCACGTCCTTTCAATCAATGAACCGTCCGGCATTCTTCTACAAAAGGCCTCACCTATGTAGCCATTCGATTAATCAATCACATAGAGAAGCCTTTTGCAGAATTTTTGAAGTGGACTAAAACAGTCAACTTTAACGTTTGGCCGGCTCTCTAAAATAGGGCAGCTGCTCAATGAACCTTTTCGATTCATCGTCTGTAAATTCATGGATTAAAGCATACAATTTCTTCGTTCTAAGATCAATATCATGGTTATCCCGATCATAGTGATAGGGCAAATAAGGCAATGTATGACCTCTGAGAAAATTCCTGAATTCCAATTTTCCTATTTGGGAAAATAATTGATGAAAGACCGGAAGAAACTCCTTGCTCATTTCTACTTCATATTCCCACGGGGCTGCATGCTTATGAGGATATACTTGTTGATTTTTAACAGAAACATACATTCTAACCTTGTCGTTCGCCATACAAAACCATCCTTTTTTAGGTAGTATGGCTTATCGCATTGAATCAATGCAGTATTTTTTTATTTCCCCTCATTTGCAATGCGTTCAACCGCGATTGCGACATTTGCATGTACATTCGGGTCAAGTGGATGAGGAACTAAATCACCAGGCTTTGTGCTATCGACAATCGCAAGCGCAGCTCCGATCAGCATTGGATAAGTAATCTCTTTCGCTTGTGCATTCAACGCTCCTCTGAAAATTCCAGGGAATCCTAATACATTGTTCACTTGACGTCCATCTGCTGCGTATGCTGCTCCAGCTTTCAAAGCAACTTCAGGTTTAATTTCAGCATTCGGGTTCGATAATGCTAAGATGATTTGACCTTCCCTTACCATTTCTGGTTTGATCAATCCCTCTACACCAGTTGTCGCTATGACAATATCACAAGTTTCCATGAGTTCTTCGATTGAATTTAAAATCGTTCCGCCATGCTTTTTCATTCTTTCAATAGCATCCGGATTCCGATCGACTCCACACATCTCTTTTACTCCATATGCCATGAGCATTCTGCTAATTGCAAGTCCTGCTGCCCCTAAACCGATTTGCCCTACGACAGATTGTGACAATTCAACATCTGTCTGTTTACATGCGTTCAACACGGATGCCAATGTAACAACAGCTGTCCCATGCTGATCATCATGCATGACAGGAATATCTAATTCCGCTTTCAGTCTTTCTTCGATTTCGAAGCAATGCGGCGATCCGATGTCTTCAAGCAAAATACCTCCGAAGCTTTGGTGAATATGTTTTACCGTCGCAACCACTTCATCTGGATCACTTGTATTCAATAAAATAGGAATCCCGCTAATTCCGGCAAATTGATCGAATAAGACGGATTTCCCTTCCATGACGGGCATTCCTGCCACTGGCCCAATGTTTCCCAATCCTAAAATCGCAGTGCCATCCGTAACAATCGCTACTGTATTTGAAATTCCAGTAAAATATTTTGCTTGCTCCGGGTCTTCTTGAATCACTTTACATACGTTTGCAACGCCTGGCGTGTACGCTCTTCTTAAATCGCCTAAAGAACGGATTTCAAACCTGCTTTTCATTTGAATTTTTCCGCCTTCATGCGCTTGCAATACATCGTCTGTTACGGCATGTACATGAATTCCATTGCCGATTGCATTAACGGCCTGAACAATCGTATGTAAATGCTCTTCGCTTTGGCATTGAATTGATATATCCCGTATTGTAGATAATGTCCCTACTTTTATTGTCTGGATATCTCCAATATCACCCTTCAATTCACCGATTGCCGCTGCCACTTTTGCAAAGTTCCCGGGCACTGAAGGCGTTTCAATAATTAAATTTCTAATAAACTGTATATCCGACATGCTATTTCCTCCTAAAAAATCCTCTTCCTATTCCCTACCCTATTTTACACCAATTAAAGGCCACAACAAAAAATAAGCACGCATTCCAACAGAGGAATACGTGCTCTCTTGCTAAATCCTAAGCCTTCAAATCAACAGTTTGACCTTTATGAGGATGGACCACTGCTTGAACAGATTGATTGTCCATGCCTTGTAACAAATCCGTTACTACATTGGCATTCATTGAAAGCGCTTTGTTCATGACACTCATTTGCACTGTAGATTGCAAGCTTCTGAGCTGGCTTGCCATCATTGCATTCAGTTCCATTTCCCATTCCTCCTCTCCATCCTTCTATCGGAGAGTTCGGTCATTTGTTAAGGATTATTGCATTATTTATTGTCTTCACCAAGAAATGCATTCAGCATCCATTGATGTTTTTCAATGCTTTGATAGATCGCATTCAATAAATCCTCTGTCATTTCGTCACCTTCATTGCCGGCTGTCTCCATTCCCTTTTTCAATGACTTCATAATCTTATCGAAGTCGTCCGCAATCGTCTTTACCATATCTTCAGCTTGCTCTTTGCCAGTTGCTTCTTCAACGACAGATTGCCTTAGATGCTCTTTTAATGTAGCTGTCGGTTTGCCGCCTAAAGTTAAAATCCTTTCAGCAATATCATCCATATGAGCGGTAGCTTCATTATATAGTTCTTCAAATTTTGCATGTAAAGTAAAAAATGCTTTTCCTTTCACGTACCAGTGATAATTATGTAGCTTTGTGTACATTACCGACCAAGTAGATACTTGGACATTTAATTCTTTCATTAACTCTGTCGACATTAAGTATTCCCCTTTTCGCTCGTATTTACCAGTTCGATGCTTCTCCCTGTTATTTTACCACCAAAACCAATAAACTAAACATAGAAGAACGTAAGGAGCTTTTTTATGAAAACTTTATTTATTGGCCTAATTAAGGGCTATCAAAAATTTATATCACCATTAACCCCTCCTTCATGCCGTTTTTACCCGACATGTTCACATTACGGAGTGGAAGCGATTCAAAAACATGGCGCATTAAAAGGCAGTTTATTAACAATACGCCGAATTTCGAAATGTCATCCTTTCCATGAAGGCGGTTATGACCCAGTACCAGAGAAATTTCCAAATAAAGATTAATTGTTCCCCTCTCACAACCGGCAAAACGTCCGGTTTTTCTTTTTGTTTGCTATTATAAGCAAGTTCTTGTATTATGGGAAAGCGATTCAATCGTAATGATTACTATTACGGAGGATAGTATATATGAAGAAAAACATTATTCTGCTGCTGCTCATCTTTTCATTAACCATATATCTAGTCGGTTGCAGTAAAAGCGAAAAAAAGCCTGAAAACAAAGGTGATAAGGCTACCGTTTATACAACTGTTTATCCACTTCAATATTTCACGGAACGGATCGGTGGAGAATATGTAGATGTGAAGTCGATCTACCCTGCTGGCGCTGATGAGCATTCTTTTGACCCTTCCCAAAAAGATATGATTGCACTTTCGGATGCGGACTTATTCTTTTATATCGGTTTAGGCCTTGAAGGCTTCGTAAATAAAGCTGAAAAAACGCTATCAACAGAACATGTTAAAATGGTTGCCGTTGCTGACAGCATTTCTGATGATCTATTGCAAGGAGACGAAGAAGAACATCAGGATCAGGAACATGACGAACATCATCACGAAAAAGATCCCCATGTATGGATTTCTCCAATTTTAAGTATTGAGCTTTCTTCAGCTATTAAAGAAACGTTAATCAATCAGATGCCTGAACATAAAGAGGATTTCGAGAAAAATTTTGATTTACTGGAAGACGATTTGATTGAATTGGACAATCGATTTAAAGAGATGGCACACAATGCCCCTAAAAAAACCTTTTTTGTGTCGCATGCCGCTTTCGGATATATTGCCAATGAATATGGCTTGCATCAAGTCGCAATTGCAGGATTGAATTCCCAGAGCGAACCGTCCCAAAAAGAACTGGCATCCATCGTTAAACAGGCAAAAGACCAAAACGTCCGTTATATTTTATTTGAACAAAATATTTCTTCTAAGCTAACGGAAGTAATCCGTAAAGAAATTGGCGCCGAATCATTAACATTGCACAATTTAGGAGTGTTAACGGAAGAAGACATTGCAAATGAAGAGAACTATTTCTCATTGATGGAACGAAATTTAAAAGTGTTTGAAAAAGCTCTTTCAAAATAATTGAAGGTCAAGTAAAGGACATAACGAGTTAAGATGTTATGTCCTTTTTGAATAGCAACAGCCATGCAAAAAAACGTTTATTAGAGCGGCCTTTTTCTGAAATGCTTCAATTCCCTTCTCATCAATTTATTAGAAGCGTTGCGTGGAAGCTCGTCAACTATATAAAACGATTTTGGCACTTTAAATTTTGCTAATCTTTCTAAACAAAACTTTTCAATTTCTTCTTTTTCAATCGGTTCTTTACAAACTAAAAAAGCGATTGGTACACTGCCCCATTTCTCATCTTCCTGCCCGCACACCCCAGCTTCCAATACGGATGGGTGGGAAACGAGTACATTTTCTATTTCGGCTGGATAAATGTTCTCTCCTCCAGAAATAATTAAATCAGAACGTCGATCTACAATATACAAATAGCCTTCATGATCCATATAACCGATATCCCCGGTAGGGAGCCAACCATCTTCTAACGGGTTTCGATCGGCAAACCTGCCGACATAGCCTGGTGTCACATGCGGTCCTGCAATCATTACTTCCCCATGCTGCATCGGCTTTTCGGCATCCCTTATTTTAATTTGATTAAAAAAGAGCGGTTTTCCAGCTGAGCCTATTTTTCTAAGTGCATCATCTGCGGATAATGTCGCTGTTTGTGAACTTGTTTCCGTCATCCCATATGTTTGCAAGACAGCTATGCCACGTTTTTCTGCACGCCTTAAATAATCGATCGGCAGCGGGCCCCCTCCAGCTAACATCGTTTGGAAATTAGGATGCGCGAACATTTCGCTTTTTTCCATTTCACGTAAAATACGATCCAAGCTATTTGCAACTACGGACATTCTTGTCACCGAGCCTTTTTGAATTTCCTCAGCCGCCTCGATCGCGTCGAACTTTTCATAGAGCCTAATGCCCATGCCATATAACAAGGACCTGACGATGATTGAAAATCCACTAATATGAAAAAGCGGTGTTGTACAAAGCCATACATCATTTTCCGAAAGGCCTAAATTCAAGACGGACGACAATGCATTGGATGTATGATTTCCTACAGTTTGCCGAACACCTTTCGGAAAACCTGTCGTACCCGATGTGTACATGATTGTAATGGTTTGTTCGGCTTTCCATGTATTGATTGGGGTAAAATCGATTTCCTCAGAAGAAGCAATAAATGAAAATAACAACTTTTTACGATCAATTGTTTGCAGCTTTTCCGCAAGTGAATCTTCAACAATAATGGCTTCTGCTTCAGAATCCAATAACTGATAAGCAATTTCCTTTTCAGACAATCTGCTATTGATCATGACAATTTCAATACTTCCTAATAGGCATCCGTGAATCATGAACATCATATGTGCATTGGATGGCCCCAAAAGCGCAACACGCGTACCTTCACGAAGTCCATTTGCATATAGCTTCCGAGCAATGCGCATTGCCTCATCATGCAATTCCTGAAATGTCCATTGCTGTTGTTCAAATGACAATGCCACTCTATCCGGCGTTAAATATGCCCTCTGTAACAACCAATTTGGAATCATAAAAACATCTCCTCTTTCCTAAGGAAAAACCGCCTTAGAAAAAGGCGGTTTTTCATGATTGATTAAGGGAAGCGTGGGAATTGACCGAAGTCCGGTTTGCGTTTCTCTTTGAACGCATCGCGTCCTTCTTTCGCTTCGTCAGTTGTATAGTAAAGAAGTGTTGCATCTCCTGCCATTTGTTGAAGACCAGCAAGTCCATCTGTATCTGCATTCATAGCTGCCTTGATGAAACGAAGTGCAGTCGGGCTCATCGCCAACATTTCCTCACACCATTTGACAGTTTCGTCTTCCAATTGTTCATAAGGAACGACTGTATTGACAAGACCCATATCAAGAGCTTGCTGTGCGTCGTATTGACGGCATAAATACCAAATTTCTCTCGCTTTCTTATGACCGATAATACGTGCCAAATAACCGGAACCATACCCCGCATCAAAAGAACCTACTTTAGGGCCTGTTTGTCCGAAACGGGCATTATCTGCAGCGATCGTCAAGTCACAAACAACATGCAATACATGTCCTCCGCCAATTGCGTAACCTGCTACCATCGCAACTACTGGTTTAGGAATGACACGGATTAGACGTTGAAGGTCCAATACGTTTAAACGTGGAATTTCATCATCCCCTACATAGCCGCCGTGTCCACGGACTTTTTGGTCGCCCCCTGAACAGAACGCCTTTTCTCCTTCGCCAGTCAAAATGATAACTCCAATGCTTTCATCGTCTCTTGCCCGAGAAAAAGCATCGATCATTTCCATAACTGTTTTTGGACGGAACGCATTGCGCACTTCAGGACGGTTGATCGTCACTTTTGCAATGCCGTTGTACTTCTCATATTTAATATCCTCATATGTACGGATTGTTTCCCATTGACGTGTCATGTTATTCCTCCTCAAATTTTTAAATCGTTCAGAAACTCCTCTACTATTGTAACAAATTGCTTAGGTTTTTCCACATGAATTGCATGTCCTGCATCTTCTACAATAGTATGCTGAAATAATGGTGCTTCTTTTTTCATTTCCCGGGCAATAGTTACAAACTTCTCATCCAATTGCCCTGTTATTAAAAGAACAGGTAGATGCAATGTATGCAAGTACTGCCAATTGGACTGTTGACTTCCAGTACCGTATCCTAACAAACTGTTCGCCAAGCCTTTTTCTCGCTGTTGCAACCGTTCGTTTCTAATTTGCTTTTTCGTTTCAGAGGAAAGGCGCTTCTGCGAATGAAATAAAGGAATATTCTCCCAAAGGTCAACAAAACTATGAATGCCTTCCTTAATGATTTTCTCAGATAGTTTTGCATCCGCTTTTCTTCTCTCAGCCCTTTGTTCCTCACTTTTTAAACCCGGTGAAGCGCTCTCTAATAGTAAGGAATTCAAGCTTTCAGAATGAGCAATAGCGTATGAGAGGGCAACGCGGCCCCCCATAGAATACCCTATTAAAGAAAACTTATCTAAGTCAATTTGCTTAAAGATGCAATGTAAATCCTCTACAATTTGCTCCATTGTGTAACGTGAAGGATCATCCGGCACAGAAGTTTTCCCGTGACCGATCAAATCAATGGCAATCGTTCTATATTGATGAGCTATTTTCGAACGGACTTCATTCCAAGTTGCAGTCGATCCTGTGAAGCCATGTAAAAATACGATCGAAGGTTGATCTTCTTTACCGCTTATTTCCACATAATAGTCTACTCCGCGAACTTTCAAAGAAATTTCATTCATTGCGATCAAGTCTTTCTATAATTTCAGTCCAATAAGCTCGATGAGTTTTTACATTTACTGGCCGACTTGTGAATACTTCTATGATTCGTATAGGTTTCGTTTTCTCTTTCTGCAGTTCATTCGAAAACTGGTCAGCATTCTGTACCGCCGTATATTGTGCATCATACATCGCAGCGATATGTTCGAACGTAAGCCCTGTCGGTGTTCCAAACAATTCTTCAAAATGATTCGGCACCGTTGCCTGTGACAAATATGAAAAAATACCTCCACCATCATTATTTAAAATGACGATTGTCAAATCAGTCTCTTGAAAACGAGAAATGGCTAATCCATTTACATCATGCAAAAAAGATAAATCTCCAATTAATAAAAACGAATTCCGTTTTCGAACAGCTTGTACACCAAATGCACTTGATACAACTCCATCAATGCCATTTGTTCCCCGATTGGCGAATAGCGCAATATCCTTATTTGTCTTGCTGAAAAATGTATCCACGTCACGAATTGGCATGCTGCTGCCAACAAAAACATCACTTTCCGAAGGCAATAATTCAAGCAGTCTTTTTACTATGATCCCCTCATCACCTAAGTCACCAGTATATTGAGCAGTTACTTCTGACGCAATTTCATTTGCGGAAATCCATAATTTTTTGTACGCAACATGTTCACTAGTTATTTTCAAATTGAATAGTGCTTCGGGAGCCGCTTGGATATGATGCGTCACAACACCAATCGAATCGCGGAATTCCGGAGATTCATCAACTGCTACAAAGACAGGTGGCTTAGCTTTGCTTAAAAACAAAGTTAAAGGCTTAGAAACTGGTTGGGCTCCAATTCGAATTACAGTATCGGGCACTGCACGGCCGCAAAAGGATTCACTTTTTAGAAGTGCATCATAATGTTCAATGCATAGATCCCTGCAATCTGCTGGCACATTCGATCTCAAATTGGAGAGCGGGTCACAAAGGATGGGCCATTGAAGGGACTTAGCGAAAGTCCAAAAGGCATCTTGATCGAAGCCGACCGGCAATTCACCTGCAATAAACAATCCTTTTTTCGTATTTGAAAGCAGGTCATTTAAACGGTTTACTTGTACTTCACTTAACCCTATTTTTCCTTTAACGCTTTCAACGAAAGTCGACGGAGCGATTTTCCTTTCAAAATCAATGAGCAATGGTTCTCGCAAAGGGACATTCAAATGAACCGGACCAGCAGGACTTGTCATCGCAGTTGAAACAGCTCTTTGAATATGTCGATCCAAGAAATCAGCTATTGCCGGATGCTCATCAGGCAACGGTAAGTCAACGCTGAATTTAACGTGTTTACCGTATAAATTCAATTGGTCAATTGCCTGCGGTGCTCCTACTCCCCTTAACTCGTGGGGACGATCTGCAGTGATTGCAATAAGTGGAATCTTAGCGTAATACGCTTCTGTTATTGCCGGATGATAGTTCGACGCAGCTGTTCCTGAAGTGCAAAGCAGGACGACCGGTTTATTTGATGCCTTTGCCATTCCTAATGCAAAATATGCAGCGGAGCGTTCATCGATCTGCATATAGGTTTTCAGAGCATTGGATGCTGCAAATGCATAAGCGAGTGGGGTGGAACGTGAGCCTGGACTTATAACAGCAGCCTCCACACCGGCGTTTAAAAGTGCGTTTGTCAATCGCAACACATGGTCTGTTAAAATTTTTTTATCATCCATTCAACTGTCCTCCAAGCGCGCGTAAAACTGGCCTGAACTTTACCCATGTCTCGTCATATTCATCTTCTGCATTTGAATCGGCTACAATGCCTCCACCTGCATATAAGTAAGCCTCTTTTCCATTAATTAACGCTGAACGCAAAGCCACTGCAAATTCACCATTTCCAGAGGAGTCTGTCCAACCGATTGGAGCTGCATAGTAGCCCCTGTCCATTCCTTCCTCTTGTCGAATTATCTCCATTGCAGCTGAAGTCGGGACTCCGCCTAACGCAGGTGTAGGATGAAGTGCCTTCACAAGTGTGAAAATATCACTTTCACTCGCTATTTCCCCTTCAACAGGTGTATATAAATGTTGGATATCTCTAATTTTCATCAACTTAGGATTTTTAGGGACAACTACTTGTTGGCAATGTGTACGGAACACTTTTGAAATCATTTCCACTACGTAATGATGTTCTTCCCTGTTTTTTGGATCAGCAAGTAAGGCTTCCCCTAATTGCTTGTCTTCTTCTGCTGAGTTGCCTCGTCGAATCGAGCCCGCAACACATGCTGAAAGGACTTTTCCATTCTTCATCTCAATTAAGCGTTCAGGTGTAGCACCAAAGAAAAGACAATCATTATGCTGCAATGCAAATTGATAACTCTCCTGTTGTTCATTTGAAATTGCATAAAGTGCTGCAACGGCGGACAGTTCTTGTTCAAAATGCAACACAAGACTCCTCGCAATGACGACTTTATCTGCCTTTCCGCTTTGAATAAGACTTGTAACATTATTGACAGCTTCTATATAACGATCTTTTCCCCGCTCCTCCATTGAAACGATCGGATTATCGTATTGGAATGAAAACTCCTTCACTTGAGCAAGATGGATTAAACGATCTCTTTCTTGCCGTAGCCATTCAAATTCCAAAGAAGCCTCCGGTTTATCCGTCACTAAATTAATCGATACGTATGATCTTCCATCTTCAATTTTCAGCTGAAAAGAAGGCACAGCAAAATAAGCAGAAGGGAATTGATTCCATTCCGATTGAAGTACTTGATTCGGATCATAAGAAAAACCGCCAAACAAGATTGGGGCAGCATCTTCCTCTTCCTTTATCAACGTATTGCATAAGCCGTTCCATTGGTTAGAAATATCCTTATATCGCTCTTCATGCAAGTCGCTTGTTAACGTAACAGCATGTCCTATGCCAACCAAAGTTAACGTCTGATCGGCATTTTGCCAATAAAAACGTTCCTCTTTATATTTTTGAAATCCCGCTTCAAAAAAAGCGAACGGCGACATCCTCCCAACCTCAATCGTTTCAGTAAAAAAACGAGTATAGGGAGAATTGATAGTATTTTTCATAGTATGGCTATCGGTCAACTTCCGACTCATTGTTTTCGCTCCTTATTATGTGTAAGTAAGAATAACTTTCTTATCTCTATTATACCGAAACATCGGAGTGATAGCATTTTTAATGCAAACGGGATACCTTAATCCCCGCTTTTGAAGTACAATGGTATATGCAATCAACCATGTAACGTCACGATTCTTTGGTGGCCAGTACATGGTTGAGCGGGAAGTCTAACCTTCCTCTGAATATGCGATTACAGCATGCTACTCGCTGCTTATAGAAAGTGGCATCTGCTGTATCAAGTTAAATGAGATAGGAGCGAAATAATTTGCAACAAACCATTAAAGCTGACACTGGATGGAGAATTTGGTGGCAGTTGACACGTCCACATACGTTGACTGCTGCGTTTGCCCCAGTATTTTTAGGTACAATGATTGCCTTAACGTACGGTGATGTACATTTCCTTTTATTTATTGCAATGCTATCAGCAAGCCTGCTCATTCAAATGGCTACCAATATGTTTAACGAATACTATGATTTCGTTAGAGGCCTGGATACAGAGCATTCAGTTGGTATAGGCGGAACAATTGTGCGAAATGGTGTCAAAGCAAAAACCGTCTTAAATATCGCACTTACATTCTACGCAATTGCCATCATAATCGGCGTGTATATTTGCATGCAAACCTCGTGGATGTTAGCTATCGTCGGTTTGATTTCCATGTTAATCGGTTACTTATATACCGGTGGCCCTTATCCGATTGCATACACTCCGTTTGGAGAATTGGTATCCGGTTTTGTAATGGGAATGCTGTTAATATTGATTGCTTTCTATATACAAACAGGAACCGTAACCACTGAAGCGGTCCTCATTTCTGTTCCAAGCATGCTTTTAGTCGCTGCAATTATGATGTCTAATAATATTCGCGATTTAGAGGGGGACAAGGAAGGTGGCAGAAAGACACTCGCGATTCTTGTAGGAAGAAACAACGCGATTTCCATCCTGTCTGCTTTCTTTATCGTCTCTTATTTATGGATTATCGTTCTAATTATAACTGGACAACTTACACCATGGTCTTTATTAGTATTCTTAAGCGTGGCGAAACCAATTAAAGCGATCGCTACTTTTCGCAAACATACTTTGCCTCTGGAAGTTATGCCTGCAATGAAAAATACAGCCGTTACAAACACATTGTTCGGATTACTATTAGGTATCGGGATCCTGATTGGCTATTTATTATAAAATATAAATTTCTAGTAGGCCGACGTTAATATAACGTCGGCTTTATTATGTTTTAAAACAGGTTTAAACAGGTCAACAAAAAGGGAATTGATAAACAAAATTGCTACGAATTATTGGATATGAACAACACCACCAATGTCCATACTAACGTCACTAATGAAAAGGATGTGCGAAGCATGTTATCAAATACACAAATAAACAACTTTAAAAATGAATTGTTGAAATTAAAGAAAGAATTAACAAAGACTGAAGAAGAATCAGATCTAAAAGGCAGCGCTCAAGATGAAGTAGGAGAATTATCGATGTATGACAATCATCCTGGCGACATGGGAACTGAATTATACGAGCGCCAAAAAGACCTAGCGCTAAATATACACGCTAATGATGAAGTAGAAAAGGTAGACATTGCCCTTCAGGCAATTCAGGACGGGACATATGGGAGATGTGAGATATGTGATGAGGAAATTCCTTTAGAACGATTAGAAGCAATTCCTTACGCCACACGATGCAAAGAACATACCACCGAGCAACAAATAGCACATGATCGTCCTTCAGAAAAGGACATATTGATCATGGCAAGACCGAATTCCTTTGCAGACCGACGCAAAGGCATCGCACGTGATAGTGAAGACAGTTTTCAGGAAATAGCGAAGTCAGGGACATCGGAAACACCATCAGACTTTACAGGGGATCATGATGACTATAATACTTTATATGATGATAAGATCATGGATGGCGCGGCGGAGGAAATGGAGGAATTTGTCAGCACGGACATTACTGGACAATCCCGCGGTTTCGTTAAATCCGAGATATCGGAAGAATATGAGGAAAGATTAGATGATGAAGGAATCGAATCTCCTCTCGGAGATATACCATATCATCGGAAAGACAGTTACCTAAATGACTAATATAAAAAAAGCGACATTCAATTTTGAATGTCGCTTTTTTCAATATGACCCCTACGGGATTCGAACCCGTGTTACCGCCGTGAAAGGGCGGTGTCTTAACCGCTTGACCAAGGGGCCAACAATATGGCGGAGAAGGAGGGATTCGAACCCTCGCGCCGCTTTCGCGACCTACGCCCTTAGCAGGGGCGCCTCTTGAGCCACTTGAGTACTTCCCCGTATAAAATTGGCTCCGCAGGTAGGACTCGAACCTACGACCGATCGGTTAACAGCCGATTGCTCTACCACTGAGCTACTGCGGAATATGGTGGGCCTAAGTGGACTCGAACCACCGACCTCACGCTTATCAGGCGTGCGCTCTAACCAGCTGAGCTATAGGCCCATGGAGCGGGTGAAGGGAATCGAACCCTCATCATCAGCTTGGAAGGCTGAGGTTTTACCACTAAACTACACCCGCAAAGAATGGTGGCTCAGGACGGAATCGAACCGCCGACACAAGGATTTTCAGTCCTTTGCTCTACCGACTGAGCTACTGAGCCACATAGGACTTGTAGAAGCATTATTTCTCTATCTACTTAAGAAATTCGCTATTCTTCAAATCAATAAGTTATGTAAAAAATAATAATGGCGGTCCCGACCGGGATCGAACCGGCGATCTCCTGCGTGACAGGCAGGCATGTTAACCGCTACACCACGGGACCTTTTGGTTGCGGGGGCAGGATTTGAACCTGCGACCTTCGGGTTATGAGCCCGACGAGCTACCACTGCTCCACCCCGCGATAATATTAGTTGTAAGATTTTAAAATCCTACGCATTCAGCTGTTTATGGGAGTTAGTTGAAATTTCCTTTTGGTAAATTTCACAAATCACATTCTGCGTTATGTGATTTGCTCTACCCCACGATAATATTAGTTGTAACTTTCGTATTTTCCTATATATTAACCACAATGATGAAAAGAATGGCGGAGGAAGAGGGATTCGAACCCCCGCGGGCTTTAACACCCCTGTCGGTTTTCAAGACCGATCCCTTCAGCCGGACTTGGGTATTCCTCCGTAAGAAATCTATTCAAGTAGTGGTGGACCTTGCAGGACTCGAACCTGCGACCGGACGGTTATGAGCCGTCTGCTCTAACCAACTGAGCTAAAGGTCCTTCAAGGATGGCGGCAGAGGGGATCGAACCCCCGACCTTACGGGTATGAACCGTACGCTCTAGCCAGCTGAGCTACGCCGCCGGGTAAAATATATTATATTGGTGGAGCCTAGCGGGATCGAACCGCTGACCTCCTGCGTGCAAGGCAGGCGCTCTCCCAGCTGAGCTAAGGCCCCATGAAGTGGTCGGGAAGACAGGATTCGAACCTGCGACCCCTTGGTCCCAAACCAAGTGCTCTACCAAGCTGAGCTACTTCCCGAACAAAACTTATTGGCGCGCCCGGCAGAAGTCGAATCCACAACCTTCTGATCCGTAGTCAGACGCTCTATCCAATTGAGCTACGGGCGCAAATTGCTTGATATATATATCTGGTGCCGAGAACCGGAATCGAACCGGTACGGTAGTCACCTACCGCAGGATTTTAAGTCCTGTGCGTCTGCCAGTTCCGCCACCCCGGCAATTGTATGGAGCGGAAGACGGGATTCGAACCCGCGACCCCGACCTTGGCAAGGTCGTATTCTACCACTGAACTACTTCCGCATTGAAAGTGCGGGTGAAGGGAGTCGAACCCCCACGCCTTACGGCACTAGATCCTAAGTCTAGCGTGTCTGCCAGTTCCACCACACCCGCATAGTAATTCAAAACAGTTAGTTAAAAATGGTGAGCCATACAGGATTCGAACCTGTGACCCTCTGATTAAAAGTCAGATGCTCTACCGACTGAGCTAATGGCTCGGTAGTGGTGCCGGCGAAAGGACTTGAACCCTCAACCTACTGATTACAAGTCAGTTGCTCTACCAATTGAGCTACACCGGCAATAAATCATTTGTTAGTGTTATGGTGGAGGATGACGGGCTCGAACCGCCGACCCCCTGCTTGTAAGGCAGGTGCTCTCCCAGCTGAGCTAATCCTCCGGGTTGAAATTGCGATAAGCTTCGAAATGCTGCGTCAGCTTCTTTCGATCTGTCAGTCACGTACAATTGTACGCTCCTTCCTACTCTCAATCGCTTCCATACATTCATTTATGTTCGCTCGTGTATTTCATTTTGTTGATAACTTGCATATGTAATGAATTGAAATGGTTTGCCTGGCGACGTCTTACTCTCACAGGGGGAAGCCCCCCACTACCATCAGCGCTGAAGAGCTTAACTTCCGTGTTCGGGATGGGAACGGGTGTGACCTCTTCGCCATCGTCACCAGACTATAGCTTGTCTTTCTTAAGGACAATACTTATTATATCAATTCTATTTAGTTTTGCAAGTACTTTTTTTGTTTTTTTAACCATTTTTGGAACGAATTTGTTCGTTCAAAACCGGATAAAACAGACATTGTACATCAATCAACCGAACAATTTATTCTTTGTCCAGCCTCAGCGGTCAAACGGTCGTCTCCGCTTTTCTTGTAGGTTAAGTCCTCGATCGATTAGTATCCGTCAGCTGCACGTGTCGCCACGCTTCCACCCCGGACCTATCAACCTCATCATCTTTGA